>NZ_JBEXDT010000017.1:0-102898 GCF_040605905.1 Nonomuraea sp. NPDC005501
CTGCAGGGGATGGCCCTGATCCTGCTGTCGGCCGGGTTCGACACCACCGCGAACATGCTGGCGCTGGGCACCTTCGCCCTGCTGCAGAACCCGGAACAACTGGCCGCCCTGCGCGCCGACCCGGCGCTCACCGACATGGCCGTGGAAGAGCTGCTGCGGTACCTGACCGTCGCCAAGCAGTTCCTCAGGACGGCGCTGGAGGACGTCGAGCTGGGCGGCCAGACCGTCAAGGCCGGTACGACGATCATCCTGTCGTACAACACCGCCAACCGCGACCCCGAGCGCTTCGCCGATCCCCACGTCCTCGACCTCCGCAGGCGGGACGGCGGGCACCTGGCCTTCGGCCACGGCATCCACCAGTGCCTGGGCCAGCAGCTGGCCCGCGTCGAGCTGCGCGTCGCGCTCCCCGCACTGCTCAACCACTTCCCCACGCTGCGGCTGGCCGTACCGGCCGAAGAGGTCGCCCTGCGCCCGGAGACCGCGGACATCTACGGCGTCAAGAGCCTCCCGGTCACCTGGGACGTGTGACCCCGAGCCGGGGACTGCGTGGCTCCACGCCTCCGGCTGCCCGCAGCACGCGAGGACACCACTGCCGTCGCGGAACGGATGAGGTGGGAACGTCGCCGCTCGTCAATCGCGGCGTTCGGGGGCGCTGAGGACGTCGGCGAGGTCGTCCACCGGCAGTCCCCGGCCCGGCTTCGCCTGCGGAGCGGTGATCGTCATCGGCTTGTCCCAGTTCCGGTACTGCGTCGCCAGGTGCCCCCGCAGGATCCGGTCGTGCCCGAGCCCCGGGACCTGGGGCCGCGGGTGCGCGTAGAACCGCCAGCCGACCCGGTACGGCCATCCGCGGTCGTCGTACATGTACGTCCACGTCACCTCAGAGGTCCCGAGAGCCGAGGTACCCGCGGCCTCGCGGAAGCTGGGCGAGACGCGATAGAGCTCCTTGAGCTTGATCATCCCGGTCAGGGTGTAGATCCGCTGCTTGCGGCCGGTTGTGTGGTCCTTGAGCCAGGGCGCGACACTCTTGCGGCTCCTGGTGGACAGCAGCTTGCTCAGCGTGGCCGGTTCCAGGACGTTGATGAGCTGATCGCCATACGCGGCGGCAGCGCCGCCGGCCCGGCCGGTGCGCACCCAGGTCTTCGCCCGCGGCGCAAGCTGGTACTGCCAGCCGCCCACGCTGATCGTGCGTAGCGTCCCCACCGTGCGGAGCACGCCGGCGAAGTAGGGGTCCTTGGGCGCCTCCTCCACCATCAGCTCCTTGTTGCTCACGCTGAGCCGCCGAACGTGCTCCGAGGCGATCACGCCGGCCCGCCCCAGCTTGACCTTGCCGGTTCCGCTCACTCCCATGCCGCTCCCGATGAAGGTGCGCCTGCCGTTGCTCAGTTGCACCTCCTTGGACAGGTCTGTGGAGGCCTGGCCGTAGAACTCGGCCGTCGCGCCGGCACCGCGGGCGAGCAGCGAGCGCAGACCCGCCACCGGGTCGGGTTCGGCTGTCTGGGCGTGGGCTGTGGTGGGAGCGGCGGCGACGAGGGCTAAGGCGATGATGAGGGGTTGCATGCCGTACATCCTGGTGGTGAGTGAAGATCAAGTTCAGGTGGAGTGAATGTACATGTGATCACGCCGGGATGAGCGTCATGGGGCTCTTGCCGCCCGGCGCCGGGCGCGCCACGCATCCATCTAGCAACCTCGGATGGCGATCGCTGCACGGCCCGGCTCTCCCCTTTCGGCAGCCGGTATCCGCGCCGTCTACAAGCGGAGTCGAGCCGCCTCAAGCGACCGAGGATCGCAACCAGGGCTGTTCGCTCTGCCCAACGGCCGCCCTTGGGCGGGCGGCCTCGCCGGCTGTTCCAGACACCTGGTCGGTACGGCGGATCTGCTGACTCACGCCGACCCCGATCGAACGCGGGGGCTTGGATGGAGCTCTGTCATGGCCCACGAGCAGTGAGCGGCAACGAGAACGGGCGGGGCTCCGTGAGACTGGAGACCCGCCCGTTCCTGTGTCGTTCGTCCTGGTCAGCGGCCGAAGCCGCCGGTCAGGATCGTGTGCCCCCTGTAGGATTCGAACCTACGCACCCGGCTCCGGAGAGGGCGTCACATTCGCGCCTCGCATCTCCCTGAGCAGGGAGAATGCGTGAGGTCAGCGTCCGACTACCGCTCTGGTCCACAGTAGGTCCACACACAGGGACTGAAACGGTCTCTCCGCTCGCGCTACCGCCCGAGGGCGCTGCACCATGCGCGGCTAACACTCGGCCTACAAGCAAAACGTGACGGCTCGATTCCGGCAGACCTACACTTGGCCCGCAGAGCAGTACCGATCCGCAGAAATTACCGTGTGAGGATCTGATGAATCCCGTCAACCCGTCAACGTTAGACGCGCTCGACTTCGAGAAAGCGGCCGTCGCGGAAGCACGGGCCTGGCGCAATCTGCTACCGCCCGAGCCATGGCTAGAGGTCGTCGGCAAGTATCCGAAGAGGTTTGCGGACTACGCCCGGTTCCGGCTTGAAGCCGGCATTGCGAGCTCGCCGTCAGTGGTGTCTCGCGCCCGCAAACCTCATCAACAGACACGTCCAGTACCGGTAGTCGGAATTCCTGAGCGAATCGCCTATCGCGCGCTGTGCGATAGGGTGCTTGCTGCGAAGACTCCCGCCGACCGATCCTCGGAGGCATATCAGCAGTTCATCGCAGGCCCCATTCGAGCCGCGTTCGAGGGAAAGCCGGTCATGCGGCCGCGCGAAACTCGCACCCAGTACGTTGTCGAGTCCGACATCACCGCGTTCTACGAATATGTCGATCACTCCAGTCTGCTCGACGAACTACAACTGCGTACCTCCACAGTCGAACTCCCCCGACACCTAATTCAGTTGTTGACCGAAGTGCAGGGCCGCCCGTACGGGCTCCCACAACTACTCGAACCGTCAGACGAGCTTTCCGAGATCTACGTGCGCATCGTTGAGCGCGAACTGCGCCGACGCGGGATCGAGGTGTGGCGCTACAACGACGACTTCCGACTGACGGCCGACACCTATGACGAGGCTCAAGCATACTTAGAGGCCCTTGCGCACGAGGCCGGTGCTGTGGGGCTCGTCCTCAACGAACGCAAGACCCGGGTCATCAAGTTCATCAACTACTTCTGGAAGAACTGGACGGAGCTCCCGCGCGAAGGGGACGTCGAGTTCAAGCCTGAGCTAATCAAGATTTCGAGCGACTACGGCGAACTGGACGATGACGACCTCGCGAAGGTTGCGTACGAGACATTGGCCCGCCTTAGCTCCGCGCCCAGCGCCCCCGATCACCTAGACCCGGCGAACCCGTCCTCCGATGACAACTACGCCCTCAGGCGCGCAATCGGCATCCTCACCAAGCAAGCTGACCCGTCGGGCCTCACCCACGTCGCAGGGCTGTTCGAATACGCGCCTCACCTCAGTCACCAACTCGGGACGTACCTCGTAGCGCTGCATGAGGCGGGCATCGACGTGGGCCCGACTTGGGAGGCCTTGGTCGCCAAGACTGACGTCTTCAACGCCTGGCAGCGGGTGTGGCTGGTCTACATCGCGCGTGTCGGCAACCTGTTGACCAATCCCAGCCGTCATGACTGGGTCCTGTCGCAGCGAGCGGACAAGGATCCACTGCTGCGGGCCGAAGCGGTCCTGGCTCTGGCTCCGCACAAGTTGGCCACGTTTGAGGAGGTCGACCGCGCAGTCCGGGCCGAACCCGAAGCGCTCATCCCCTGGTATGCATTGGCAGCTAAAGCCATCCCCAACGTTAACCAATACCGGCTCCAAGCGCTTAAGGACAGTCACGGACTCATTGACATCATGCTGCACAAGCCTTAAGGAGTACCCCCGAAGTGAATGATTTGGAGCCCTCCTGGTCGCTCACGGACGACGCGCTGGTCCTCATCCTTCATGCGGAGAACGATATTAATGAGACGATGTCCACCCATCGGCCGCTCTCCGGGATGAGGATTGGACAACTGGGCGGAACGATGGCGGACGAGTCGTGGCTACGAGAGACTGCAATTCTTCGCCTCATTTCCACAGTCGAGGCATACACAAATGCTGCCTCCGAGATGTTCTTCACCATGAAGTCGTTGCCCCCAGCCAAAACCCCATTTACATGGCCACAACGCATCAAGCACTACAAAAACCAACACTCGATCGACCTTGAAGCACGTGATGGCTGGGATCAGGTAAAAGCAGGCATCGACCTCCGTAATTGCCTGGCCCATGGCCTGGGAAATCTCACCGAGCTACTGCTATCTGAAGTAGCCCTAGGCGTGCGTATGAAACACATCAATGTAAGCGTGAGTGGAAACAGAATGCATCCCACAGTGACGACCGTCTCGAAGCTAGCTGCGGGATGCCGACGTTTCGTGCTTGATATCGAACAGGAGCTCATCACCCTGCTCTAAGGGGACATACAGTTGGGCAACTATAGATTTCTCACTAACGCTACCACTAGTTGTTCGATATTAGTGCACTCTATGCCGCACTTCGCATCCTTGACAGACTCTCATCTGATCGCCAACAGGCATGGTTACTGGCTCACACCTTAAAATCGACGGCCAATTATCACTCAACCAGTCCAGTTGAATGAGCGCAGTGTCCGGTAGAGGTCTATTTCCCACCGCTGCCCGCGGAAGTCGCCCTGCACCGTTGTTACGGGCCAAAACGCCCCACGCGCCATGCCCGATGGCCTACCAGGACCGCTGGCCATACCGCGGGCGATCCTTCTGATCCCAACTCCGTACAGGCCCTAACCATTACGATCATGCCCACTCACCCCAGCCTGGCTTGGCCTGAGCGCAGCGAGATCATCTAGCGCGTGCCCGAGCCAGGCACTGACGCTCGTTCAAGCATCACGAGAGCTGTAGTACTAGGCGCTCTCCTCGGGCGATGGCTTGTCAGGGCTGGAGACGTGTCCTATCTTGCCGCTGTAAACCAGCGTGAACCGGTCGGCCGGGACCACGATGTCGGCCGTCTCCACCTGCGTCTCCCCTGAGTAGTACGTGCGCTGGATCGTCACGACGATGGTGCCGGGAACGTATCGCAGCCTCTCGCATTCCTCTGTCGTCCCGGGCCGTGCGCCGACTTCTTCCACCCAGTCGTCGATGGGCATGCCGATGCTCAGCATGCGTTCGGCCACTCCGCGGCCGGCCAGCATGCCGTCCTCGGGCAGAACAATCGGCGTCCCACGTGTGACTGCCAGCGGTTCCCAACTGGTCGAGAGCATGACCGGCTCCCCGTCGGCCGAGAGGACGTAGTCGGTCCGAACCACGTCTTCCTCGTCGCGTGCGGGCTCGCCAAGGCCCAGGCGGTCGCGGATTTCCGGTGGGGCCTGGAGCGTTCGCGACTCATAGGCCCAACTGGCCTCGCGCCCCTGACGGTCCGTGTCCTGCATGAAGGGCGAGCCGTACGGCGTCGCTCGGCACCACGCGCGGATGAGGCGTTGCGGCTCGCGAGGGAGCCGAACAAACGTGCCCGCCCCGGATCGTGCGACGGCGAGACCTTCGGAGATGAGCACCTTCAGCGCCTCAGCCGCAGTGGAGCGTGAGATGCCGAGATCGGCCGCGAGCCCCGGCACGGAAGGCAGGCGATCTCCTTCCCGCAGCTCTCCTGCCCTGATGCGTTCGCGCAGTTGGTCGGCGACTCGCAGGTACAAGTGGCGCTCGTCTTCTCGGTTCACGCGGGTAGCTTGACAGCCTTACCGGTAAGCCTCAAGCTTATCGGGATACAGCTAAACCTACCCGAGAAGGTTAGCGCTTGATGTATCGGCAATCCCTACCACCCATCCCGGACAGCATCGAAAGCGCGGCCGTTTGGGCGCGTGGCATCGCTCAGGCCGAACGCCCAGATCTGGCGAGCGACGCCGAGCGGGTGGCCCGCGCACTGATGTCCGCTGCTATCCGACGGACCAAACGCGGCGAACGCATCCACACGCGAATCGACGTGATGCACGACAGCCTGCGCATCGAGGTTCACGATCCGGGCGGCTGCGACCACGCCGGCGGCTTCGAGACCGCGGAACTGTCCAGCGTCACAACGTCCTTCGGCGCATCCGGCGATCACAGTGGGCATCGGACATGGGTCGTCCTCCGCGAACGCTGGGAGGCGCGTCATGGCTTCCAGAAATGAGGATCAGAGCAGGGCAAGGCAGGAGCCGGGCGTAGGCGCCAGAGGATCAACGGGGTATGCGCTGCTCAACGACCTGCGGGGCGCGTTCAGACGGTTCTACGTCTGGCGCGACGCTCAAGGTGATTGGTGTGCGAGGCCGCTGCCGAAGCTCACTGTCAAGGAGATCACTTTCGGCGTCAGGCAAGAGCTCACGGCCGAAACGCTGCTGGAACTCGCGCTCGTGTGCACGTGGCAGCGCAGCCGCCGCAACGTCCATCGCTACCTACAGAGGTACGCCCTCGAAAGGCCGTCCCGTGGCTCCTGATATGTCCGGCCCGGAGTGGGAGCCGTACATGCGGCCTGCACGAGATCGCCTTCGGATCACCGAGACGTCATGCTGCGGTGCGTACGAGTGGGCCTGCCAGGGAGGGCAGTTCCTCATCCTTCGCGCCAAAGACATCAAGGGCTTCGAGGAGACCGGTAGAGGGCTCCATAAGCAAGCACGTCTGGTCTGGGATGCCCTCGTTGCCGAGCACGAGAACGAACATGACCGGAAGAACATGAGCCCCACTGCCGCCAAGCCCAGGAGCCGCCGCCGGAAAGTAAGCAGCGATCCGGCGGCGTAGTCGGGCCTGTCCGGCTTCCAAAAGGATCAGTGCGTCCGCTCATAAAGGCCAACGGTGCCGATTCGTCAGCGCCGTTCCCTAGCTGCTCTGCGGAAGGACTCCGAGAAGCGTGAGGCTCCAATGCCTCGCAGGTTCGGGCTTGTCCGGCCTACTCTGGAGGCAGAGTGCCTCGGCGAGGGAGCGTGATGAGCAAGGCGAAGGACGGTCCAACCTACGTACGCATAGCTGAGGACATCCGTAGCCGTATTCGCCAAGGCGATCCTCCCGCCGGCGCGCTGCTGCCCTCGGAGGCCGCTCTCGCTCGTACCTACGGCGTGGCGCGAGGAACGGTTCGTCAGGCGGTCGCCGAGCTGGAGCGCGTAGGACTGGTGGCCAGCGAGGCCGGCCGTGGGCGTCGCGTCATGGGTGAGGGGCCGCCGGGTGCCCGCCGTGCAGCCTCCACGCAGTACGAGACCGTCGCCGAGGAGCTACGCAAGCGTATCGAGAGCGGTGAACTCGTTCCCGGCCGGCAGCTGCCCAGTGAAGCGGCGATGGCGGATGAGTTGGGCGTGTCGAAGGGGACTGTCCGTCAAGCGTTTCAACTGCTGGCCTCCGAGCAGATGATCGCCGCTGTTCATGGCAGAGGATGGTTCGTCGGAGGGCCGGACCATGCGCAGACGCGTGCCGACGACGTTGCCGACGCACTACGCCACGAAATAGCCAGCGGGCAACTGTCCATAGGCGCCATGCTTCCCGGGGAGAACGTGCTTGCCCAGGAGCGGGGCGTCGCCCGTGTCACCGTCCGGCGCGCTCTCGCCCTGCTGGAAACCGAAGGGGTCATCGAAAAGAGGGCCGGAAGAGGCCGTGTTGTCAGGTCGCAACCGCCGGGCCTCTCGTGACGGTATCCCAGCCGCCCACCATCCCCTTCACCTCGGGCGAAGCGCAGGCGACCCTTCAAGAGGCATGCCAGGTCACCGGCCTGAGAAGCGATGGCGCTCGGCTGATACGTCTCGGCGAGAACGCTCTGTACGTCTTGCCGACCGAGCGAGTAGTGGTGAGAATCGCCCGCAGCCTGGACGTACTGGCCGACGCTCACAAAGAGGTAGCTGTGTCGGCCTGGCTGAACGAGGCAGGCCTTCCGGCGGCGAGAACGACTGCTCACGAGCAACCACTTGTCGTGAGGGACAAGCCCGTCACGCTGTGGCATTTCATCGAGGACTGCGGAACTCCAGCGGACCTCAACGACCTGGCTGCAGTCCTTCGCATGCTCCATCAGATGCCGGTTCCCGCAGAACTGGCGTTACCGGAATTCAAGATCCTCGGCCGCGTGTCCGAACGTATCTCAGCGACTGACGTCCTCTCGGACGATGAACGTCGATTCCTGCTCACGAGGTATGAAGAGTTGCAGGTGGCCTACGCAACTTTGAACTTCCCTCTGGCCTCGTGCGCGGTTCACGGTGACGCCCATTCGGACAACCTCATCAAAGCCGCTGACGGCACGGTGGTCCTCATTGACTTCGAACGGTTCGCTTTCGGTCCTCCCGAGACCGATCTCGCGGTCACGGCCATCGAACACACCCTGGGTTGGGGCAGTCGTGCCGCATATGAGCAGTTCGCCGAGCTATACGGGTTCGATGTCATGGCATGGGAGGGTTATTCCGTGCTCAGCGACATCAACGAGTTGAAGATGACGACCTGGTTGATGCAGAACGTCGATGAAGACGAGACCATCGCGCAAGAGTTCCGTAACCGCCTTTTCTGTCTTCAGAACCCGGAGGCGCCCCGGCGGTGGCGGCCCTTCTAAGTGCCCCGCGCAGGGTACTTCTCACCGATGACGGCGTTTAATGCCTGCACCGAGTCCTCGCACGCATAGTCCGCCAGCTCGGCCATGAGGTCTCGGATGTACCGCAGATAACGCTCGGACTTGAGGGGGCCGGCGAGATCGACCGCTTCCATCGCGACCAGGGCCGCCTTTCCGGGTTCGCCGCTGTGGACGTAGCTGGCCGCCTGCACCAGGCGGTCGAAGGCCAGGGTGCGGACGTACATAGGGTCGCAGAGATCGACTGCCTGGCCCACGAACTGCATCGCCTGTGACGGGATCCTGAGGTCGCGGTAGCAGTGCGCGCCCTCACTGGCCAGTTCGGCCTCGTCGAAGTAACGCGACCATGGAGGGTCGTCCTCGACGTTGCGCTTGCAGAAGAACTTCTCCGCCGCAAGCAGGGCACGAGCGCACTGCGCCTCATCCCCGTTGCCGGCGTGAGCTCGTGCCTCCATAGCGTGGAACAACGCCATGGGGGTGGCGGTCGCCACGTCCTTGCAGCCCTCCTGCGCGGCGCGGGCGAGCCGGATCGCCTCGTTGTAGCGTCCGAGATAGTTGGCCTGATGGCTCATGTCAGCGAGCAGCAGGCCGCCGATCATGCGGTCGCCCGATTCCTGCGCGAGACGCAATCCTTGGAGGAAATACCGCTGCGCCAGGCCGTGACGCCCGAGGTCGTAGGCGGTCCAGGCCACCAGTTCTGTGATCTCCGCAGCGGCAGCATAGAGCGCACGACCTACTGGCTCGGTGAATTTGCCATCGAGCATTGGGACGACTTCGCGGTTGTAGTACTGGATAAGAGCGGAGCGCGCGTGGCCGCCGCCGAATTGGAAGCCCATGTTGGCGAACAGCTCGGTGGTCGAGCGGATGGCCTGGACGTCCCATTGCCCCACGGATGGTCTGGCGGTCTGTCTGGTCTTCAGCGGTTCGGGACGGGAGAGCAGCCAGGAAATGAGAGCCTCTCCCCACGCGTCAGGGACGACCACACTTTGAATCGCTGCAGGATCGTCGGCGAGGTCTCGGCGCGTCAAGCTCAGAAGCCGGCTGCCGACATCAGATACTCCGCCGCCAGGCGCCAGGGCGGCCTCGAGCGTCTCCGGGGTGACGACACCGGCCAGGCCGATGTCGTCGAGAGTGAATGTCACGCCGGCTTTCCGGCTCAGCGCCTCTGCGATGAATCGCGCGGTGGCCGTGCGCGGTCTCACTCCATCGAGCCATCGCTTGACGTCCACATGGGTGCAACTCAGACTTACGCCTTCTTCGCTGGCAATCTGCCGCACTCGTGAGGCAAGTCCGGAATTTGAACAATCGGCGCGTCGCATAGCGTGTGCGAGCGCCACATTGGGCATACGGGACATTCTCACCTCCATGAAAAGCACGGCCTCGGCAATCATGGCGCGGTTGAGAGTCGCAGGGGCCTCGTTTCGCAGATTCTGCGCCCCTTGTTTCACCTGGTCAAGGAAGTAATCACCCCCGATATGCACCCCCCGCGCTTTCAGTCCCAGGAGTGAGCACAGTGTTGCCGGGGCGCGCCACGAGGAAGGCTTGAGTCAGCAGGAACGAGCGAGTCGAGCCCGGCGAAACCCAAGACCTTCAGCGCCTGTGACTTGACTCTCCGTGACTGTACATGTTCTATGTCTCCTAGGACCTGTTGGTCAGGTCCGCGAACCGAGAGGGCTCAGCATGCTCGTCCGTCCACGCAAGGTGCTCCCGACCGTCCTCACCATCTGCGCCGTCCTCTACGCCATGAAGGACCCGGAGGGAGCGGCAACCGTCATCAAGGCGGCTGTGCACCTGCTCATGAGCGCGTCCGAGTCGTTCACGCGGTTCGTCCAGACCATGAGCAACTGACCGCAGAAAGAGAGATCTGCCAATGACACGCAGCATCAACCGCCCGCTTCACCCGGCGCGCATGTCGCTCGCCGAGGTCGAAGCGGCCTGGCAGGTGGACGGCGAGACGCCGCTCCCCGAGTGCACGTACGACCCCGAGTTGCACGTCGGCCCGCGGCTCACGATCGAGACCGGCGAGGAACGCGCTGCCCGGGAGGCGGTCGCCCGGGAGGTCTGCGCCTCCTGCCCGGCCCTGCACGCCTGCGCGCTCTACGCGCTGAAGGCCCGCCCGACCTCGGGTGTCTGGGCCGGCCGCACACCCGACGAACTCGTGGCCGAAGTAGAAGACCGGGAGGTGGCCTGATGGCGAGCCACATCCGTGCCCGCTTCTGGGGCCTGGCCGACGACCGGTACGGCATCGGCAGCCGCCTGGACCGCGCGAAGGAGGTGGCCGCATGAACGCCCTGACCAGGGGCGAGCGGACAGCGATCGCCATCACGGCTTCCGTCACCGGAGCACTGGGCGTGCTCGGCTTCGTCAACAGCTTCGACAGGGTTGCCGGCGCAGCCGAACCGTCCTTCGGGTGGTTCGCCTGGACGGTGCCGCTCGGCATCGACCTGGGCATCGCCGCGTTCTCCGCCCTGGACATCGTGCTGGCCCGTCTCTGCATGCGGCTGGGCTGGCTGCGGTTCATCCCGTGGGCACTGACCGGCGCGACCGTCTACCTGAACGTGGCCGCGTACCTCGGTGCGGACTGGTTCGCCGTCGTCGCCCACGCGCTGCTTCCGTTGCTGTGGGTCATCGCCGTCGAGGTCGGCGCGCATGTCGTCAGGAAGCGCGCGGACCTGGCCCGGCCCGATCACATGGACGGCATCCGCCGCTCCCGATGGCTGCTGGCGCCGCTCGCCACCGCCGTGCTGTGGCGGCGCATGGTGCTCTGGGAGATCCGCAGCTACCCGGAGGCTCTCGGACGGGAACGCGAACGCGTCCTGGCCAAGACGGAGCTGCAGGACCGGTACGGCCGCCTCTGGCGCTGGAAGGCCACCCGCCGCGAGCGAGCGTTGTACCGCCTCGGCGAACTCACACCGGGCGACGTCCCAGCACCGGTTCCGGCTGTCCCCGATCACCCGCCGGCTTTGCCGCCCGAGCCTCGGAGTCTCCGTGCGCCCAGGAAGACACCACCGCCGAACGTGAGCGATCTCGTACCGCTAGGACGGCGCGTGGCCGCCGACCTCGAAGCTCTGGGCGAGCCTCTCACCCGTGACCGGCTGCGCGACGCCATCCGCAGCCACGGGCGGAGCATCTCGACCGATCGGGCGGGAGCGCTTCTGGCGCATCTGAAGGCAGAGCCCGTGCCGGACGGTGAGGCGGCCTGATGACGCTGAACATCACCGACACGCGCATGACCTCCGACGCCTGCATGAACGTGGCCGAACTCCACGACGACCGATGGAGCGTCACCGGTTACCCCGGACGGACCTTCGACCGCCACCAGGCCATCACGGCGATGCTGCTGGCCGAGGTTTTGACCCAGCGCACGTTCCCCGAGGGCCGGACACAACTGCTCGCCGCCACCTGGCGCGCCGAGCTCGGCATCACCGAGGCGGACGGACCGCACATCCCGACCGCCGCCGGCACTCCCGCAGACCGACCGGACGAGCAGCGATCCGACCGCGCATCGTCCCCGACCGCCACATGGGACGCGGCCTCATCCGCCAAGACAGCGACCGCGTCCCACGACCCCGTGACCAGCAAGTCAGACGAGGTGCACTCATCATGACCCATCACCAAGACGACCCCAACCACGAGGACGAGGACAGGACCACCCCGTCCGCTCCCGAGGGCAAGGACGCGGACGTCGTCCACCTGGACGTCGCCCGCGCCGGACGCCAGCCGCAACAGCCCGATGCCGACCGGCCGGACTCGGACAACCGTACGGCGGACGGACCGGTCCTTGAAGGCGAGGCGGTCCGCGTCGATCGACCCGGTCCGACCGGTGGCGGCTGGCGGACCGCGCTGGAGGCGAAGGCACGCAGCCGGCAGCCGATCGTCCCGCTGTGGCTGCGGTCCCGTACCGAAGCTGTCGAGACCCTCAAGTGGGTCACCCTCCACTACCTGCACGTGGCCGGATACCAGGTCGTCCGCCTGCCGCTGTACGGAGGACGGCTGACGGCCCGCGCTCCTCGTGGGCTCCTCCGCCTGGTCGGCGGTGTCATTAAATGGACCTTCGACCTGGAGGGTGAGCCGGTACGGCTGGCCGCCGTGCAGAAGGCCGACCCGGACGTGTACCTCAAGCTCAGCAGGCAACGTGACTCCCGCGTGCGGCTACGCGTGCTGATCTCCAGCGCTGCCCTGGTCACGCTGCTGGTCGTGGGCCTCATGATGGCCGAGCAGACCACCACGGCGCAGTGGGCGGCGCTCGCGGCCGCCATCGGCGCGCTCGGCATCCTCGGCAAGCCCGCCGACCGGCCGCTGATCAACCGGGCGGTGGTGCCGTCCACCGTGGAGAAGCTGACCAGCGACATCGTCATCCGCGCCCTGACCGTGCTCGGCATCGGCGGCATCAATCAGGCGATGGCCAAGAACCCCAAGGACGCCATCCGGTTCGTCGCTCCGATCACGCGGGACGGTCCCGGCTGGCGTGCGGACATCGATCTGCCGTACGGGGTGACCGTGGCGGACGTGATGGACAAGCGCGACAGGATGGCCTCGGCGCTGCGCCGTCCGCTGGGCTGCATCTGGCCCGAGGGCGACAGCTCCGTCCACGAGGGGCGGCTGGTCCTCTGGGTGGGGGACAAGGACCTGTCCAAGACCGTGGTGAAGTCTCCGCTGGTCAAGGCCGCTTCGCATGATGTGTTCAAGGGCATCCCGTTCGGCTGCGACCCGCGAGGTCGCGCCATCGTGGTGCCGGTCATCGAGCAGAACATCCTGATCGGCTCGCAGCCTGGCCAGGGCAAGACCGCCTCGGTGCGGGTGCTCGCGTCCGCCGTGGCCCTCGACCCGTCCGCAGAGCTGTGGATTCACGAGCTCAAGGGCACCGGCGACCTCGACCCGCACGAGCAGAACTGCCACCGCTACGTCTCGGGCATCGAGGACGAGGCCATCGCCTACGCCGCCGACTCGCTGGCGCTGCTCCGCAAGGAGGTCATGCGCCGTGCCGCCGCCCTGAAGGCCCTGCCCGCAGATCTGTGCCCGGACAAGAAGGTCACCCGGCAGATCGCCGACCGGCGTTCGCTCGGGCTCCACCCGCTGGTGGCCGTCTTCGACGAGTGCCAGAACCTATTCGCGCATCCCGACTTCGGAGCGAAGGCCGGGGAGGACGCCGAGTTCGTCATCAAGTTGGGGCGAGCCTTGAGCGTGGTCCTGGTGCTGGCCACCCAGCGGCCGGACAAGGACAGCCTGCCCACCGGAATCAGCGCGAACGTCACCATCCGGTTCTGCCTGCGGGTGGCCGGCCAGCTCGAGAACGACATGATCCTCGGTACGTCCGCCTACAAGAACGGCATCAGGGCCACGGTGTTCCAGCCGAAGGTGGACGCCGGCATCGGCTACCTGCTCGGCGCGACTCCCATGCCGAAGGTAGTGCGCACCGCTTACCTGGACACGCCCGCCACGCAGCGCATCGCCAAGCGCGCTCACGCCCTGCGAGCCGGTGCCGGGCTGCTGGGCGGTCACGCCCTCGGAGAGACACCTGAGCGCGTCGCGCCGAGCTTCGACCTGCTGGCCGATGTCCTGGCCGTGGTCCCGCCGTCGGAGGCGAAGGTGTGGAACGAGATCATCGTGGATCGCCTGGCCGAACTGCGGCCCGAGGTCTACGGCGCATGGGCGGGTCTGGGGGGCGGCGCGAAGACCGCCCAGCTCACGACCGCCCTCAAGCCGTACGGGATCAAGACCATGCAGGTGTGGGGCACGTCCGAAGGCGGCGGCAGGGGCGCGAACCGCATCGGCGTGGCCCGCGACGACATCACCACGGCAATCACACACCGTGATCGAGGACGGGCTTCGTAGGACCCCGTATCGCCTCTAGACCTAGAGGCAGATCCCTCTAGGTCTAGAGGCCCTCCTAGAGCCTCGAACAGCGCTCTACCAGCGATCTAGCACCTAGACCCTGACCTGCGAAAAGCCGGAAACCGGCCCTGGAGGCCCACATGGCTATCGCCATCACCCTTCTCGTCATCTGCCTACCGATCGTCACTCTTGGTTACGGCCTGTTCTGCCTCGCGTCGCCCTGGGGCGCCTGCCTGCGCTGCCGCCCCGGCGGCCGGAACCGCACCTGCCGCGCCTGCGACGGCACCGGCATGCGGCCACGCCTCGGCTGGCAGCTCTACGTCTACGCCCGCCGCCTGTACCGCGACGGCACCCACTGATCCCCGTTCGGACGGAAGGAATCCCGCATGTCCGGCGAGACCAGCATCACCATCATCGGCAATCTGACCAACGAGCCCGAACTGCGCTTCACCCAGACGGGTACCGCTGTCGCCACCTTCACCATCGCCTCAAGCCCGCGCGTCTACAACAAGCAGCTCGAACGGTGGGAGGACGGCGAAGCCCTGTTCATGCGCTGCTCGGCCTGGCGCGACCTCGGCGAGCACGTCTGCGAGTCGCTCGCCCGAGGCGCCCGCGTCATCGCCTCGGGACAGCTCCGGATGCGTACGTACGAGACCGGCGAGGGCGACCACCGCACGGTCTTCGAGATGACCGTCGAGGAGATCGGCCCGTCCCTGCGGTTCGCCACGGCCAAGCCGGTGAGGGCGGCGCGCAAGGTCGGGAGCAGCCACGACCGCGGCGCACCTGACCGGTGGGCGACCGCCGGCCCGGCAGACGACACGCCGCCGTTCTGACGCCGTCCGCACAGCACCGGGATATGGCCTCGGCGACCAGCCGCCAAGCACAACCGCCGAGGCCACCCACCCCGATCACGAGGAAAGGCACTGCCTGCATGACACCCACCGACACTCGCCGCCTCCCACCCAGAACGCCACGCTTTCGGGATGGCGTCGTCACCACCCCATTGGACGCCTTCGGGCAGGACCTCGCCGAGTCCGATCGTCTACGGCTCCCTGCGGCCAAGAAGGCGTCCAATGGGGGAAGCGACCTGACCCGCCACGCCTTGAAGGCCGCCGCCCGTGGCTGGCGTGTCTTCCCGCTCACGCCGCGCGGCAAGAAGCCGTTGCGCGGGTTCACGGGCTGGGAACGGCACGCCACCAGCGACGCCGACCGCATCGCCGCGTTCTGGTCGCGCGGGCCGTACAACATCGGCATCGCCTGCGGCCCGTCCCGCCTGGTCGTGATCGACCTCGACCAGCCCAAGCCCGGCGACCAGCCACCCGCCGGCTATGCCGAGCACCATCCGCCCGACGGCGAGCAGGTCTTCCGCCTGCTCTGCGCGGAGCACGGCCAGCCCTACCCGGTCGACACGTTCACCGTCCGCACCCGGCGCGGCGGCACCCATCTCTACTTCATCGCGCCGGAGGACGTGGAACTGCGCAACAGCGCAGGCCACCAAGGCGGCCTCGGCTGGCTGATCGACACTCGCGCCAGCGGCGGCTATGTCGTCGGCCCCGGCAGCCAGGTCAGCCAGCCGGACGGCACCGGCCACTACGAGATCACCCTCGACGTGCCACCCGCGCCGCTCCCGGCATGGCTCGCCGAGGCCCTCGGACCCACAACACCGCCGCCACCGCCGAGCGCCGCCGACCTGCTGGCCGGCCTGCCTGATCACCGCCTCAGCCGTTATGGCCAGGCAGCGCTCCTCGGCGAGGTGAAACGCGTGGCCACCGCTCGTCGCGGCACCCGCAACCACAGCCTGAACACCGCCGCCTTCAACCTCGGCCAGCTCGTCGCACGTGGCGCGCTGCCCGCCGATGTGGTCATCGCCTCTCTCCAATCCGCCGCCGAGGCCGCCAACGCCGAAGGCGACCCGAACCCGCCTCGCGAGATCGCCGCCGTCATCGCCTCGGGGCTGGCCGCAGGCATGAAAGCCCAGCCCCGCCGGCGCCGGGCGGCATGAACACCGATCAAGGAGCACCACCCATGAACCACCGCACACCTGACGGCGCCGCCCTGCTCGACCGGCTACGCGCCGCACTCACCCGCTACGTCATCCTGCCGAGCCCGGAGGCCACCGACGCCGTCACCCTCTGGATCGCCGCCACCCACGCCCAGCCCGCGTGGGCGCACGCTCCGCGCCTGGTCATCCGTGGACCCGAGAAGCGATGTGGCAAGTCCCGACTCCTGGACGTGGTCGAGGCCACCTGCCACGACCCGTTCATCACCGTCAACTCCAGTTCTGCGGCCGTCTACCGCTCGATCACGGAGGACCCGCCGACGATGCTCGTGGACGAGGCCGACACCATCTTCGGCCCGAAGGCGGACGGCAACGAGGACCTGCGCGGCCTGCTGAACGCCGGCCACCAGCGCAACCGCCCGGCCAAACGCTACGACGCCGCGACCAACCGGGTGGAGAGCATCCCGACGTTCGCCATGGCGGCACTGGCCGGGATCGGCGCGATGCCCGACACCATCGAAGACCGCGCCGTCGTCGTCCGCATGCGCCGCCGCGCCCCGGGAGAGACCGCCGCCCCGTACCGGCACCGCCGCGATCGGCCCCCGCTGCGCGACCTGGCCGCGGACCTGAACCGGTGGCTCCGCACTGACCTGCTGGCCTTGGAAGCGGCGGAACCCTCCATGCCGGTGGAGGATCGCGCCGCCGACACCTGGGAACCCCTGGTCATCGTTGCGGACCGCGCGGGGGACGGCTGGCCCGACCGCGCCCGTGCAGCGGCGTTGGCGCTGACGGCCGAGGCCGACGACAGCGGACAGTCGTCGGTACGGGTGCGCCTTCTCGCCGCCTGCCGCACCGCATTCGGATCGGACACCGCACTGCCTACCGCCGTCTTGCTGGAGCGACTCAGAAGCGACCCCGAGAGTGAATGGGCTGACCACGGCCCTTCCGGACTGACCGCGGTGAAGCTCGGCACGATGTTGCGCGAGTACGACATCCGCTCGGGCAACATCCGCTTCCCCAACGGGATGCAGGCCAAGGGCTACCAGCGGGGCGACTTCGCCGACGCCTGGGCGCGCTACTGCCCGAGCCTGGGGCCCGTCCCGGAGGCCGATGTGGTGCCGATCGAGAGGGATAACCGTCCCAGCCGTCCCAGCCTCGTCACCGCAGGTCAGAGCGGGACGGCTCCGATCGCCGGGACGGCATGACCCGTCCCACCCAACCAAGCCGTCCCGCGTTTGACCTGCGGAAATGACCCTGGGACGGCTGGGACGGCTCCCCCCGCCACATCCCCCCGTGAACACCCTCGGCGACCAGCCGCCAAGCACAACCGCCGAGACATCACCCGCACCGATCACGATGCCTGAAAGGCAGTGACGACCATGCCTACGCGCCCCAAGACCATGCTCACCATCGCCGAGGTCCTCGACGAGATCGATGTGCCGAAGTCCACCTTCTACCGCTGGCTGAACACCGGCCGCGGCCCGAGGTCCCTGAAACTCCCCAACGGCAAGCGCAAGGTCCGCCGCTGCGACCTGGACGCCTGGCTCAGCACCTTCGAGCAGACCGCAGCCTAGGAGGCACGATGCTGACTCACGACGTCGTGATCTGGAGTATCCGCAACCGCAAGGACCGCGCCAAGCCGTACCAGCTTCGATGGAAGGTCGGCACTGAGCCGAAGTCCAAAACGTTCCTGACCAAGGCACTCGCCGACAACTTCCGGGCCGATCTGCTCAAGGCCGCGAAGAAGGGCGAGCTCTTCGACACGGTTACCGGCCTGCCCGCCTCCATGGCTAAGACGGAGAAGGCCGCCCTGAGCTGGTACAGCTTCTGCCGCAGGTACGTGCGTATGCGCTGGAATGGTGCTGCCGCCAAGACTCGCGAGAGCATCGTGGACAGTCTGACGGTGGCCACCTTCGGCATGCTCACCGAAGACGCCGCCCGCCTCTCCAAGAAGGAGATCAGAGCCGCGATGCAGTGGGCTCTCATCCCGCGCCAGGATGACGAGGCGGCGCCACGCCATCTCGACTACGCCGTTCGCCTGCTCGAAAAGGGCACCATCAACGTGAGTAGTCTCGCCGATCCGATCGTGGCGCGTCAGGTGTGCGAGGAGCTCACGCTCACACGCGACGGCAAGCGTGCGGCAGCCGACACGACGGCGCGCCGGCGCCGAGGTCTCAACACCGCACTTGAATACGCCATTGACCTCGGCGAACTGACCGAGAACCCGCTCAAACGCGTCAAGCAGAAGAAAGTGGCCAGGGACAACAGCATCGACCGGCGCTGTGTGGTCAACCCCGCCCAAGCTCGAGAACTCCTCGTCAGCCTCTCCTATGTCGGCAGTTGGCATCGCGGACGAGGCCGCCGCCTCGTGGCGTTCTTCGCCACCCTCTACTTCGCCGGCCTCCGCCCGGCCGAGGCGATCGGGCTCAGGGAAACGGACTGTGCTCTACCAGAGGAAGGATGGGGACTTCTTACCCTCGAAGTCACCCGCCCGAGCAGCGGCAAACAGTGGACCGACAGCGGGACCGTGCATGACCAGCGCGGGCTCAAGCAGCGAGAGGAACGAGAGGTCCGGCCCGTGCCGATCCCGCCGGAACTGGTTCATATCCTGCGGGCGCACCTTGAGGAGTTCGGCACAGCCACGGACGGACGCCTGTTCCGCAACGAGCGTGGTGGGGTCCTGGGCGCCTCCACCTATGCGCGGGCCTGGGAGGAGGCGCGTCGCTTGGCCTTGACGCCGAAACAGGTCGCCTCACCCCTTGCCGGAAGACCCTACGACTTGCGTCACGCCGCCCTGTCCACCTGGCTCAACGCAGGTGTGGACGCCACGGTGGTAGCCGAGCGAGCGGGCAACAGTGTGGAGGTCCTGCTCAAGCGGTACGCCAAGTGCCTCGATGGACGCGACAGCCAGATCAACCGCCGCATCGAGGCCGCCCTTGAAACCTGATCGAGCTCAACCTGCACGGTTTTGAACTCTGTCTTCGCCGTCCGGGAGGGCGACCACGGAAGGGTCGCCCTCCCGGACGGCGACAAGATCGAGGTGGCGTCTTCGATTAGTTTAAGGGGCGACCGCCACCCGTGGAGTCCTTGATCGGTGCACCACGCTGCCAGTTGCGACCCTTGGTCGCCCCGTGGCGACCGCCACTCGAGAGCCTGCCGGGGCTGCTGTTCCGCGTCTACCTGTTGCGGCCCTCGGTCGCCCCGGAGGGCGACCGCCACCGCCGCGCGCCTTCGGCGAGGCCTTGCCCATCGCCGCGTTGCGACCCTCGGTCGCCCCGGAGGGAGACCGCCACGCGATGATGACGCACCCGTCAGCGCCCGACGTTTGAGGGTTGCGACCCTCGGTCGCCCCGGAGAGCGACCGCCACCCACAGGATCAGCGCGGCCTCGGTGGACTCGACGCGGTTGCGACCCTCGGTCGCCCCGAAGGGCGACCGCCACCTCGTCGTGGACGTCGCAGGCAACACCCTGATCGTGTTGCGACCCTCGGTCGCCCCAGAGGGCGACCGCCACGCCGGTCGATGAGGCCGAGTTCTGGGAGCAGAGTGTTGCGACCCTCGGTCGCCCCGGAGGGCGACCGCCACGTGAGCGCAACATCCCCGGCGGCCGGCTCGTGTATATGGTTGCGACCCTCGGTCGCCCCGGAGGGCGACCGCCACCGCATCCCGGGCACGCCACGCCCTGGAGCCGCTCGTGTTGCGACCCTCGGTCGCCCCGGAGGGCGACCGCCACCCGCGGAGGAGACCCACTGGTTGCACCGCTTGGTCCGGTTGCGACCCTCGGTCGCCCCGGAGGGCGACCGCCACACGTTCCCGGTGGCGGGCAGGCCCTTCTCCTTCTGGTTGCGACCCTCGGTCGCCCCGGAGGGCGACCGCCACGATGGCGCTGTAGATGACTTGGTGCTGGGTGCGGAAGTTGCGACCCTCAGTCGCCCCGGAGGGCGACCGCCACCCGTGATGGACCCTCCGGACCCGTTCTTGACGTGGATGTTGCGACCCTCGGTCGCCCCGGAGGGCGACCGCCACGCCGAGGCGTACGGCATCTCAGAGTCGGACGCGAAGTTGCGACCCTCGGTCGCCCCGGAGGGCGACCGCCACTGGGCCTCGGCCAGGATGTCCAGCTGCGGCTCGGTGTTGCGACCCTCGGTCGCCCCGGAGGGCGACCGCCACCCCGTGGGTGGCTCCCCCTTCGCATGCCCAGAGAGGGGGTTGCGACCCTCGGTCGCCCCGGAGGGCGACCGCCACCGGCGGGGGTGCAGGTGGTGCACCGCCATCCGCAGATGTAGTTGCGACCCTCGGTCGGCCCGGAGGGCGACCGCCACCCAGGACCTCCTAATTCGACTCGCCCGCATGAGGGTTGCGACCCTCGGTCGCCCCGGAGGGCGACCGCCACCCCGAGGTGGTGCGTGTGGTGCGAGGCGATCCTAGACCGTTGCGACCCTCGGTCGCCCCGGAGGGCGACCGCCACGACGAGCAGGCGCTTGAGCAACGCGTACCTCCGTGGTTGCGACCCTCGGTCGCCCCGGAGGGCGACCGCCACGACGCAGGGTCCCGTCGACTCCGGCCAGGCCCCGGTGTTGCGACCCTCGGTCGCCCCGGAGGGCGACCGCCACCCGCACTGGGCGTGAAAATAGCCCGCCAGTCGAACACGTTGCGACCCTCGGTCGCCCCGGAGGGCGACCGCCACACGGACGAGGCGGCCGAGACCGCCGCCGTCGCCTACGCGTTGCGACCCTCGGTCGCCCCGGAGGGCGACCGCCACTCGAGGTAGAGCACACGGGTGCCCTGCTCAGCGAGTCGGTTGCGACCCTCGGTCGCCCCGGAGGGCGACCGCCACACGGCCGCAAGGACGGAACCTGGCCCAACGGTGAGTTGCGACCCTCGGTCGCCCCGGAGGGCGACCGCCACCGTCAGCAACGGCAAGTGCCCGAAGTGTGACTACTAGGTTGCGACCCTCGGTCGCCCCGGAGGGCGACCGCCACTGGGCCTCGGTACGGCGCCGCTGGGCTGCTTGGTGTTGCGACCCTCGGTCGCCCCGGAGGGCGACCGCCACCGCCGTGTCGAGGAGGAAGTCCCAGTCCGTAGCCGTGTTGCGACCCTCGGTCGCCCCGGAGGGCGACCGCCACTGGGTCAGAGCCGATACCTACGCCGCGCTGACTCAGGTTGCGACCCTCGGTCGCCCCGGAGGGCGACCGCCACGCCGCCGGTCGGCATCAGCTCGGTCAGGCGGGCGAGGTTGCGACCCTCGGTCGCCCCGGAGGGCGACCGCCACGGCACTTGAGCAGGTGTTATGCCTTCTCGGTACCGATAGAAAGATGCGCGGATTCACTTATCAAGGAACGTATTGGGCGATAACACCTTAGGAACCTACCGCGTGTCGTGTGAGCACTTGAGGTTCCGAACTAAAGGATGAGTGGATCATGATGGGGTGCGGGCTCAGCCACGCCCAGGCGGTGCACCGTATCGAAGCCGTTGCTCGGCAGCCGATAGACCCGCACCGAATCGTCGGACGCATCGATGATCCGGGTTGCGGAGTCGAGCAGGGTGAGTAGCTCGGCGTCCGTGCAGGTGATCTCGAACACGGACTTCTGCACGCGATGCCCGTAGCCCTCGCACAGGTTGGCCATCTGTCGCAGCCGGCGACGGCCCTCCGGTGTGGTGGTCACCACGTCGTACGCGAGGAGCAGTTGCATCAGCCGACCGTCCAAGGGATGTAGGCAGGCAGTTCGCCGCGGATGTGCCTGGCAAGCAGGCGGGCTTGCACGACCGGCAGCAGCGAGGCGGAGACCTTGCGCCCGAGCAGTTTGTGTGGCCAGTCCTTGTTCTTCCACGCCTGCCACTCGCTGAGGACGAGGCGCCGGCCGTCCTCCGTCATCTGGACCGCCCCGCCCGGCAGGGTCTCGAAGTGCTCCTTACGCAGTTGCTTGCGGTTGAGCAGGTTGAGCGCGAGCCGATCGGCATGAATGGGACGGAACTCCTCCATGAGGTCCAGGGCAAGAGCCGGCTTGCCGGGGCGCATGCCGTGGAGGAAGCCGAGGTACGGGTCGAGGCCTACCTGCTCGGCAGCTCCGTGGACGAGAGCCCGGGTCAGGCCGTACAGGTACGACAGCAGCGCGTTGACGGGATCGGTGGGAGGACGCCGCGTCCGGTTGGTGAAGGTGGCGATGTCGGACGGCGGGCGCAGCATGTGGGTCAGTCCCTCGAAGTAGAGGCGGGCCGCCTGGCCTTCCAGTCCCATGAGTTCGTCGAGGGTTCCGGCGTCTTCGGTGCGGGCCAGGAGGTCCTCAATGTCCTGCGCGAGCGACCGCAGCGTGACCTGCGCCTGATCGGTGGCGTCGCGGGCTCCGCGGAGGAGGATCTGCCGTGAGTTCTGCAGCTTGCCGGCGACGCAACTTTCGGCGATCTGCAGGCGCAGAACGGGATCGGCATGCGAGAGGTGCTGAGCGTGGCGGAGCATGACGTTGCCGCGGGTCGGCCCGTCGACTCGGCCGAGGAAGCGTCCGGACAGGCTCATCCAGACCACGGACCGGCCGTCTTCGGCGCACCGGGCGAGCAGTTCGGCGGACAGGGACACGTGACCGTAGACCACGATGCCGTCCAGGCGGCGCAGAGGCAGTGTCTTCTTGGGAGTCTCCGGAATGACAATCTTCAGGCTGTCGTGGTCGAGATGGAGGCTTGCTCCTTGGGTCTGGACGTAGAGGGTGTTGAGGAGTTCAGTCATCCCATGCCGCTTCAGGTTGAGGGGTGAACAGCTTGGACGCGGCCCGCGTGATGGCGTCCTTGCGGGCGAGGACGCGGGGCATGCACATGTCGTGCATCGAGCAGCGCCGGCATCGCCGATCAGCGGCGGCGCCGGGAAGCGTGGCCGTGGCAAGCGTGCGCCGTACCTCGTCGGCAAGGGTGAGGACCCGGTCCCGGGCGGCGGCGTCGACCGCGACGGTGTGCCTGCGCCGATCGGCCGCAGAGTAGATCACGCCTTGACGGATCGAGCACCCGAACATGGCCTCCAGACACATCGCCTGGCCGGTCATCTGTACGTCAGCGGGTCCGCCCGGCGTGTACGAGCCGGACTTGTGCTCTACCGGGATGATGCGCCCGTCGCGGTGGATCTCGACCACGTCGCAGACTCCTACCAGCGCGAGCCCGTCGTGCCACACCGGAAGGGCCCGCAGAGTGCGCACGGCGCCGCGGGTCTCGTGCCCCGGCTCGTGGACGCGCTGGTGCAGGAGGGTGCCGCGGATGGTCGCCGCGTCATCGGCGTATCCGTCCTCCAGGAGGATGAGGCCGGCCTGGCGCGGGCAGTAGGCGTGATGTTCCAGGGCCGACAGCGTCACCTGCTGAAGGGGGACGCCGTCGGCCTTCGGAGCGGTGTCGGTCACCCGACGACGGAGGTGAAGGCGACCCCCTCGGGGAGGTCGTTCCCGACGGAGATGGTGTAGTCGGCGAACGAGCGCGGGATCGGCTGCTTGGCGGCGACCTTGACGCGGTCGAACAGCTGATGAGCCGGAGCCCGGCCGAAGGGATCGTCGTGGCTGAACACGTGCAGGCCGCGCAACGCCATCTCGCCGCGGGTGGAGGCGCGGTCGTGCTCGAACATCAGCGTCATGGCCCTCCAGAACGTCTCCAGGTCCTGGCCGGTCACGCCGGTGCGGCGGGCCAGAGGGGCGCTGAAGTGCCCGTAACCGAGGTAGAGGGCGTAGGGGATCATGTGCTTGTTGCCCATCTCGGTCGACTCGCCCTTGTCGATGTCGTCCTGGCGGGTCTGGGTGATGCGGGTGATGCCGTGCTCCTGAGGGAGGACCACGTCGATGGACCGGGAGAAGGTGAGCTGCATCGGGCCCTGGACGCGTCCGCACGGCTTGGTGCCGGTGGTCATGACGGCGCCGAACATCCGCACGTCGTAGAAGGTCTGGCACATCCACTGCTGCGCCTCGAACTCGGACTTGCGCCGCTGCTTGGGGTCCAGGTTCAGCGCGGCGTAGGCCCGCTCGTGCTGGGCGTTGAGCGCGACTCCCGCCTCGACGTAGATGTCGTAACCGGCGACGCCCTCGTTGATCAGCGCCACCATGTTCCGGATCTTGCGCTTGATCGCCACGTCGGTGACCAGGCCATGGCCGGTTTCCGGATCGGTCCGCGGCATGCCGCCGGCGTCGGGGTCACCGTTGGGGTTACCGTCGCGCACGTCGAACAGGAAGACGAAGTCGTGCTTACGGGCGGGGTCCAGGTGGACGGACATGCCGAGGAATTCCTTTCGTAGGGAAGGGACGACGGGTCAGGCGGACTCGGGTGCGGCTGCCTTGCGCGCGGCAGCGGCGGCGCGGGCCGCCTCCCGGTCGGCCGATCTCTGCTGGTGGTAGCCGAGGACGAACCGTCCCTGACCGGCGAGGTCCAGGGTGGCCGGCAGCTCGGCGGCGAACCTCTGGAAGATCTCGTCAAGACGCTTGTCCAGGGCGATCCCGGCGGCCTTCCTGCTGCCGCGCAGCCGCCGTAGATGGCCGGTGGCGTTCTTGCGCAGCATGGTGAGCACCGGTAGCGGCCTGGCCATGGCCGCGCCGAAGAACTTGTCACCGATGGTGGTGTTGATGTTGTCCAGGGCGGTGCGCTGGATGTCCTCCAGGACCGCGAAGACGCGCCCGCACAGGTAGGCGGGGTCGCGGGTGTCGAGGTTGAGTTGCTCCAACAGGATCTCCTTCATGGCCGGGGTGGCTCGAACGAGCAGCAGGCGCAGGAGCGCGGCGCGCGGCAGGTCCACGCGATTGTCGGCACGGACGCGCTGGATCAGGCGGGCCAGTAGGTTTGCGGGCAGCGGCGTGCCGTGCAAAGCGGCCGCCATGAGGTCCCGCTCGGCCGAGCGGGGCGCGGTGTCCCTGACGTAGCCCTGCTTGCCGTGTCTGCCCAGTGCGGCTGTCATCCGCCACAGCGGAACTCGTTGTGGCCCGTCCTCCCACAGGTCTGCCATCTCGTGGTCGGCGAACCATGTGTCCAGGTGCTGACACAGCTCGATCAGCGGGACGTCGATCCAGTCGCGGATCACCACGCGGCTCTGGTTGGCCGACAGCGTCACCGCGTAGAAGTCGTTGTCGTCCAGCCAGTCCGCGCGCCGAGCGGGCGGCAGGTGCACCTGCTCGATGATGCCCTTGACGTCCTGCGGCTGAGCGTCTCGGACGGCGCCGAGCAGGGAGAACGGAGCCGGACGGCGCAGCCACCACACCAGGACGCTGTCGGTGCCGCGGTAGTGGTGCTGCCGGTCTGCCAGGAGCGCGTTCAGTGCGGACATCGCCTGCCCGCCGCAGGTGTCGCAGAGCGGCGTGTTGGCCAGTTGTGTGATGCCGCCGCGCCCCTGGGCGGTCTTGTTGATGGACACGAGCTGCGCGTCCCTGCCGCGGCCACCTGCTACCGGGATGCCGCCAGGCTTCACCGGCTCGGGAATGGTGGCCAGCAACGGCCCTTCCTCTCCGCAGGACAGGCAGATTCCCTGGCCGCCGGCCGCGCTCTTGCGTTCCCGTACGATCTGCCCCCACACCTGAACGGCGGACGGCAGGGCGTGCACCCATCCCTGATCCGTGCGGATCGCCACCACGTCGGACGGCTTGGCCTGCGCAGGGATCTCCACCTCGGAGAAGGCGCCGCTTCGCAGGAAACGGACGACAGGCTCGGCCAGCAGCTCGTCCTTCGCCCACCGGTGGACCAGTTCGGCGAAGTCCTCGGCACGCCGGCGGGCATCGGCGATCTGCTTGTCGCTGTCGTCCTTGGGCATCGCCAGGACGTACTGCAAGGTGTCGGTGAGCAGGAACGGCAGGGATCCGGTGCCGGAGCGCTGCACGTAGGGGGTGTCCAGCAGCACTCCTGACTTGGATTCAGCGGTGCTGAGGTCCACCAGGCGACCTCCGCGGGGGCGTCCGTCCCCGTCCAGGTCGATCGCCCACCGTACGTTCCGGGTGCGGTAGTACGGCGGTGGGAGGTCGCGCCTGTCGCCGGCGTGCGCCGCGAGCTGTCTGATCAGCACGGGGTCACCGCCTGCCGCCGGTACGCGTGTCGGCGCCCGGCAACTCGATGCCTTCGCGGGGAATCGCCAGCACGCCTCGCTGGAGTTCCGCCTGGAACCAGCGGTAGCTCTCGCCCTCGGGACCGTAGACGATGCTGTGCAGCATCACGCCGAGCTTCTCGTCGTGGAGGATCGGCTCGCAGCCGGTGTTGGGTCGGAAGGAGGCGGAGAACTCACGGACACCCATGAACGGCTGTGAGTAGCAGGCGCCACGCTCGACTCTCCGGCGGAACTGGTCGCGGTACTTGGCCTCGGGATCGGTGGCGTGCGGGCGCAGCCGGACCTGGGCGTGGATGCGGTAGGCGACGTCACGCAGGCACACCATGTTGCGCTGGTCACGGTCGGCCTCCGCATCGAAACGCACGCTGGTGTCAGCCATCGCCTCGCGCACCCAAGCCATGGTCAGCATGGAGGAGACCTCGTTGCGGCGGATCGACGCCCACCGGATGGGCTTGAGCACCTCGATGCGCGTGACCTGGTAGCCGAACTCCGGCTTCCAGAAGATCGCCTCCAGCACGCCCTTCGCAGCCGACGGGGTCATGACCGGGTAACTCATCCGCTCGGTCTTGAACTCGGGACGGGTGAAACAGGCGTACGGCGCCTCGACCTCCACGACGAGCGGCGGAGGCGGATGGTGAACACGACGGGTGGTCAAAACACCAGCTCCTGGGGGTCGGGGGAGGTCATCTCGATGCCTCGCCGCGGGTGGTAGTCGCCGAGCCATTCGAGGAGGTCACCGACGACGGGGGTGGCAAGTCCTTCCTGCAGTGCCTTGCGCGCGGCACCCCGAGGCAGGGTGGCCAGATAGGGACGCAGAGCACGCAGCTGGGCGCCTGCTCCAGGATGCCCAGCACGCAGGTGGGCGAGGATCCCGTCCAGCTTCTCGGTGTCGCCATAGCGCACTGCAACGGGAACGGTCCATTCATCGATCATGCGGAACAGCTCGGCCACGCGAGGGAAGTCATGGGTCTGGCGGCCCTGCTGGATCTCGTGCCCTGCCGCCTCGACGTTGTGGAAGTCGAACCTGGCCCGGTAATAGGCCTCCAACGCGTCCAGATCGTCGGGAGGGCAGCGAGGGCCGAACCTGGCGCGGGTGGCCTCCAGCGCAGCGCCGTACAACCTGTCGGCCGCCTTGTTGCCGTCCTCCGGGTCGAAGATGGTGACCTGTCCGTACGGCAGCCGCCCGCCTCGGTTGACTCGGCCGGCTGCCTGCTGAAGGGAGTCGGCGGAGGCAATCGCCCGAAAACCGGCCGGGAAGTCCAGGTCTACTCCTGCCTCGACCAGTTGGGTGCTCACCACCGCGACCGGCTCCTCGTCGGCGAGACGCCGCGTGATCTCGTCCAAAGCAGCGCGCCGGTGCGCGGCTGCCATCCGTGTGGACAAGTGCAGCGCCGGCCGATGCTCCTCCACGAGCTCGTGCATCCGGGCGGCGTCCCTGGTGGTGTTGACCACCACGAGGACCTGAGTCTCCGCCGCGGCCTGCTCGGCGATCTGCGCCATGGTCGGCTTCGGATCCAGGAGCCACCGGTACCGCACTCGGCTCAGAGCCTTGTACAGCGGCTTCGGCTCGGCGATGACGTCCCTGATGCGCGTGCCCTGCAAGGGGCTGAGCAGTTCGAACGGTGGTTGAGTGGCTGAGGCCAGTACCACCGTCACACCGAACCACTGGGTGAGGCTGCGCAGCGCGGACACGATGGGGATCAACAAGCGGTCCGGCAGCGCCTGCACCTCGTCCAGGACGATCACCGAACCGGCCAGTCGGTGCACGCGGCGCATCGCCGCGGGCTTGTGAGAGAACAGGGACTCGAACAGCCGGATGGTGGTCGTCACCACGAAGGGGGCGTCCCAGTTCTCCGCGGCCAGCCGCTGCCACCTCCTGCTTGCCCTTCCGTCGTCCAGATCGATGCCGCTGTGGTGCTCCAGCACCACCGGATCCTCACCCTCGATGTCCAAGAGGTTGCGATAGACCGAGGCGTTCTGCTCGGTGATCGACATGAACGGCACGGCGACGATGACGCGTTTCATGTCGTGCTGCCGGGCGTGCTGCAGGGCGAAGCCGCCCGCCGCGAGCGTCTTCCCTGAGCCAGTGGGCGCCGGAATGCGATAAATACCTCGCGGTCCCTGCGAAGCCTCCACGCACTGCCGGTAGACCTCTTGACGCAACCCGTCAATCGGCGATTCCGGTTTGTTTTCGAGCAGATTCTGGCGTCCCCGCTCGAAACGCTCAGCCAGATCAGCGGCAGAAACCGGATGAAAAGGGCGCGCGACGCCAGCGAAATGCTGCTCAGTGTCCAAAAAGTCCGCATCAACCACGGTGCTGTAGACCATGCGAACCAGGAGATCCAACGCATAAGGGTCATCGGCCGCGGCCTCGTGCAGCCAGGCGGGTGGTGCGATCGGTTCCGACGGATGAATCTCCGGAACGATTTCCCCGACCCGCCGAATTGCCTCGGCGACCAGCGGATCGGTGTCCGCGAAGCGCAACTCCTTCTTGAGTCGCGTCGCGTCCGGCAGCCCTCCGTGATGACCGAACACCACGGCGGACATGATGCCCAGGCCGTGCTGGTCCAGCAGCCAAGTACCCGCATGCTTGTGCGGAATGCCCACCCGGCCGCCCAGGCGCTCCGCATCGATCAGGCCGCGCTGCCACTGGCAGGAGCCTTTCCCCACATCGTGCAACAGACCGCAATGAGCAGCGAGCGAGCCTGCGCCGAAGACCTCGCCGAAGGCGCCTGCGTGCCATGCGGTTCCCCGCAAATGGTCGGCGAGACCATGGCGAAGCCTGTCACTGTCCCGAGCACTGTGCGCCCACAAGCGGTCGCTCACGCACACCCCTTGGTCGGAGGATCCCTGCGAGAGCTGAACTTTAGGAGATGCCGCCGACAGTTTCGCGAAGTTCCACCAAATCGGCGCTCAACAACCCTGATCGCTTCATGTCGGACAGGGCGGCCGTCTCGGCCAGACGACCCTATGCGCGTAGACAAGTCATGATCAATAACGTGATCCCTGGGGAGCTGCTCGATCCGCGTACACTCCCGGCATAGCCTTACGCCTGTTGTGCTTGCCGTGCCTGTGCTTCGGAACCTGGAGTGCTCATGCGACACGCGGTAGGTTCCTAAGGAGTTATCACCCGCAATGTTCCTTGATACGTGAATTCGCAAGTCGTCCTGTCGGTGTCGAGGGGGCATATTGCCTACTCAGATGCGGTGGCGGCCACCCTCCGGGGTGGCCGAGGATCGCAACGACCCCGGCCGGGCCGGTTATTGGCTCGTGGCTGGCGTGGCGGCCACCCTCCGGGGTGGCCGAGGATCGCAACCTTCCCGCAGTGGCTGAGCGAGGTGTGGGCGGAGTGGCGGCCACCCTCCGGGGTGGCCGAGGATCGCAACGTGTCCGCGGCCAACACAGTCACGATCCGCATCATCGTGGCGGCCACCCTCCGGGGTGGCCGAGGATCGCAACGCCTGCGTGCCGTGTGAACGCACCATCCCTTGACGGTGGCGGCCACCCTCCGGGGTGGCCGAGGATCGCAACCCCTTCCGGATCATCGGTATGCCGTCCAAGGAGGTCCAGTGGCGGCCACCCTCCGGGGTGGCCGAGGATCGCAACCTGCTGTCGCTCCAGTCGATCGCCGACGCGGTCGGTGGCGGCCACCCTCCGGGGTGGCCGAGGATCGCAACTGCCGTTCCGGCACCCTCGCGGCCTGACTCGCGTGGTGGCGGCCACCCTCCGGGGTGGCCGAGGATCGCAACATGAGGGCATCAAGCACGGTGGCCTTGTCCAGTCGGGGTGGCGGCCACCCTCCGGGGTGGCCGAGGATCGCAACTGTGCCTGAGTGGCCTCAGCGGCGGGGACAAGGGCCGTGGCGGCCACCCTCCGGGGTGGCCGAGGATCGCAACTCCATCTCGGCCAAGGTGAACTTGCCGTAGGCGACCAGTGGCGGCCACCCTCCGGGATGGCCGAGGATCGCAACTTCCTCCAGTGCAGCCGCTGGTTGGCGTTGAGCAGTGGCGGCCACCCTCCGGGGTGGCCGAGGATCGCAACGAGCAGTTCGACGCGCACATGGCCGACGTTCAGGTGGCGGCCACCCTCCGGGGTGGCCGAGGATCGCAACGGCGAGGTCGATGTCGAGCCTGTTGAGGGCCGCGGTGGCGGCCGCCCTCCGGGGTGGCCGAGGATCGCAACAACCTCTCCCGTCAGCGAGGGGCCGCCATCGCGGAGTGGCGGCCACCCTCCGGGGTGGCCGAGGATCGCAACGGTACGGGCGAGGACCAGGCGGCGCGGTTCCTGGGCGGTGGCGGCCACCCACCGGGGTGACCGAGGATCGCAACACTGGCACCCCGCCTCTCGACCCTGCCGCGTGGGCGTGGCGGCCACCCTCCGGGGTGGCCGAGGATCGCAACACCTGGACAAGCGGGATCTCGGTTCCCGGGTCGGTCAGTGGCGGCCACCCTCCGGGGCGGCCGAGGATCGCAACCGGACAGATCCAGCACGTGAGCGCCCATCCGGCGCAGGTGGCGGCCACCCTCCGGGATGGCCGAGGATCGCAACCTCCACCGCCCCGACGTCGACCGGCTCATGCCTGAGTGGCGGCCACCCTCCGGAGTGGCCGAGGATCGCAACGGTGAAACCGCCAGCCGGCTCGTCTCGGACGACGGTGGCGGCCACCCTCCGGGGTGCCGAGGATCGCAACCTGCGGGCGATCCTTACAAGCGAGGGGTCACTGGTTCGAGTGGCGGCCACCCTCGGGGTGGCCGAGGAACGCAACCGCCTGGAGCTGGTGAAGCGATCGGCGCCGTCGCAGGTGGCGGCCACCCTCCGGGTGGCCGAGGATCGCAACACCGGGGCGCGTTCGGGGACGTACGGCATCCACGTGGTGGCGGCCACCCTCCGGAGTGGCTGAGGACCGCAACAGCGAGCGGCACTCGCTCGATGAGCGCCTGCTGGTGGCGGCCACCCTCTGGGGTGGCCGAGCATCACAACGAGGGACTGTTCGCTCTGCCATATCTGGCCTTGAACGATCGCCCCCGCCGGCTGTTCAAAGCACCTGGTTGATGCGGCCGACCTGCCGACTCACGCCGATCTCGATCGTATGCCGGGGAGACGAAGTGGCGCCTCGCCGTTCGAGGCTTGGACGGAGCTCTCGTGGTCCACAGCTGGTCCACAAGCAGTGAGCGGCAACGAGAACGGGCGGGGCTCCGTGAGACTGGATACCCGCCCGTTCCTGTGTCGTTCGCCCTGGTCAGCGGCCGAAGCCGCCGGTCAGGATCGTGTGCCCCCTGTAGGATTCGAACCTACGCACCCGGCTCCGGAGGCCGGTGCTCTATCCCCTGAGCTAAGGGGGCCGAACGTGTGACAAGGCTACCAGTATTCGGCCACCACTCCGCACCACGATAAACCTCCGATCACACATCGCCGGAAAACCGCACGTGACCGCGCCACTACGGGTAGCTTTGCCGCCGTGGGTGAGGTTCTTGGGAAAGTGCTGGTCGTCGACGATGACGAGGTCATCCGTCAGCTCATCGCGGTCAACCTGAGCCTGGAAGGGTTCGAGGTGTCGACCGCCACCGATGGGCAGGACTGCCTTGAGCGGGTGCTCGACGTCATGCCGGATGTCATCACGCTGGACGTGATGATGCCGTATCTCGACGGGTGGGTGACGGCGGAGCGGCTGCGGGCGGATGAGGCGACCAGTCACATCAAGGTGGTGCTGATCACCGCCCGGGCGCAGGACGACGACAAGCGGCGCGGGATGGGCATCGGGGTGGACGCCTATCTCACCAAGCCGTTCGATCCGGCAGAGCTGATCCAGGTGGTGCGGGATCTGGCCGCGCTCGCCAGAAGCTGAAGGCCCCTGGTAACCAGCCCCCGGTAAGGGGTCAGGTCAGTAGGCCGTGGGCGCGGGCGGTGGCGGCCGCCTCGGTGCGCGTCGAGGCGTCGAGCTTGCCGAGGATGTTGGAGACGTGGACGCTCACCGTCTTTTGGGCGATGAACAGCCGCTCGGCGATCTCCCTGTTGGTGAGACCCTCGGCGACCAGCGTGAGCACCTCGAGCTCGCGGGCGGTCAGCCCGCCGTTGGGTGACTCCTGCGCGGCCGAGCCGGCCCCGGCGACGGCGGTGAAGCGGGCCCGCTTGCCGAAGTCGGCCAGCACCCTCTCCAGGGGAGCGGCGCGGAGCGTGGTGGCGGTCTCCCGGGCCAGCGTCCACTCCCTCTGGGCCGCCTCCCGGTCGCCGGCGGCGAGCAGCGCCTCGGCCAGGCGCCACCGGGCGCGGGCCGTCTCGTAGACGAAGCCGTAGTCGAACGCCTCCACCACGGCCCGCCACAGCTCCGGGTCGAGCCGGCCGTGGACGCGGTGCCATTCGGCCTCGACCCGCAGCGCCCACGCGCGCCCCTCAAGACCGAGCTGGCCACGCTGTCCGACCGGGCCGGACTTCACCGCGAAACGGGCCAGATCGGCCATCTCGTCGGCGTCCTCGACGACCCCGAGGTCGCCGAGCGCCCACAGGCCGACGGCGGCGATGCGCAGGATGCCCGATTCGCCGGCCTGGAGCACGTCGAGCGTCGCGCGTACGTGGGTGAGCGCCGTCTGGGGGTCGCCCTGCCACAGGGCGTGCTCGGCGGCGAGCCCGCGCGACATGTACGCCACCAGCCCGTCGGACCAGAACGGCCGCAGCCACCCGAGCCTGCTGTCCACGGCGGGCAACCCGCGCGCCACCTCCAGGAACAGGGCGAACGACGACAGGGTGGCCTCCGGCGCGGTGCCCACCCGGGCGCCGAAGGAGGCGGCCACGGTCTCGGCCTGGTCCCACTCCCCCGCGACGTAATGGATGAGGAAGCGCAGGAACTGCAGGTCGGTGCCGTAGGTGCTCCACTTGAGCCCCGTCTCGAACGCCAGCCGGATGCCCTCGTCGGCGACCTCGGCCGCGTGGGCGAGGTAGCCCTGCTCATAGTGGATGCGGGCGTGGTGGAAGCGGGCGCGCAGGTCCATGGCGAGGTCGCCGGTGCCCTCGGCGGAGGCGACGGTGACGAGGTCGTGGGCCTTGGCGGTGTCACCCTGCAGCTCGGCGTGGATGGCGAGGGTGAGCAGCGCGCCCACCTCGGCGTCGCGCGCCCCGGCGGCGCGGGCGACGTCGAGCGCGCGCAGGGCCAGCGCCTGGCCCTCGGAGTGCCGAGGGCCCCACGTGAGCGTGCGGGCGTGGGTGGCCAGGGCGCGGGCCAGGGACGCATCGTCGGCCGCCGTGGCGACGGCCTGCTCGGCGGCGGCGATGGCGCCGTCCTGGTCGTCCATCTCGGACAGGTAGTAGGCGAGCCGCTCGCTGACCTCGCAGGTGGGCGGCAGGGCGCGGAGCTGGGTGATGGCCCGGTGGTTGTCTCCGCTGTCGGCGGCCATGACGGCGCTGCGGAAGGCCAGGCTCGCCCGGCTCTCGCCGGCCAGCCGCTCGGCTTCGGGCACCCGCTCCCACAGTGACAGGGCCTGGTCGTAGTGGCTGTGCGCCTCGGCCGGGGCGCCGAGCCGCTCGGCGAGCCGGCCGGCCTCGGCGGAGGCGGCCAGGGCGCCCGCGAGGTCGTGGCCGGCCAGGTGGTGGTGGGCCAGCTCGGCGGGTGCGGTGAGCAGCCGGGCGAACGCGGCGTGCAGGCGGGTGCGCTCGCCGGGCAGCAGGTCGGTGTAGACGGCCTCCTGGAGCAGGGCGTGCCGGAAGGCGTAGCCGTAACCGTCGACGCGCAGCAGCCCGCGCGAGACGATCTCGCGTACGGCCTCCTCGAAGTCGGCGAGCGGCAGCCCGGAGACCTCGCGCAGCAGCTCGTCCTCGACGCGCCGGCCGGCCACGGCGGCGGCGCGCAGCACGCGCTGGCCCGGCTCGGACAGCACCTCGACGCGGGACAGCAGGAGGCTGGCCAGGCCTTCGGGCAGGCTGTCGCCCTCCGTCATGGCGGCGAAGAGCTCTTCGGCGTAGAACGGGTTGCCGTCGGCGCGGGTGACGATCATGCCGAGCCCCTGAGCGTCGACCCGGCCCATGGTCGCGACGTAGTCGGACATCTGGCCCGGGTCGAGCGGCCCCAGCTCCACCGCCGTGACCGTGGGCAGCCGCTTCATCTCCGCCAGCACGGAGCGCAGCGGGTGGCGCCGGTGGAGGTCGTCGGTGCGGTAGGTGCCGACCACGCAGACCCGCTCCGTCTGCACCATGCGGCTGAGGAACACCAGCAGGTCGCGGGTGGAGCGGTCGGCCCAGTGGAGGTCCTCGATGACGAAGAGCACGGGCTGGATGCCGGACAGCAGGCCGAGCAGCGAGCCGAAGAGCCGCTGCTGCGTCAGCCCGGCCGACGGGACGCTCTCCACGCCGGGCAGGAGCTGGCCGAGCAGCGGGTGGGCGGCGGCCTTCTCGCGCACTGCGGGCTCGGCGCCGCGCAGGGCGTCGGCGAGCGGGAGGTACGGCAGGGCGTCGCCGAGCTCGGCGCACTGCCCGGACAGCACGTGGAAGCCGCGCTCCCTGGCCTCGGCCACCAGCTCGGTGACCAGCCGGGTCTTGCCGATGCCCGCGTCGCCCCCGACGAGCGCGACCCCGGCGGTGCCGGCCGCGGCGGACTCGAGCACGCCGACGAGCCGTGTCAGCTCGGCACCGCGCCCCACCAGAAGACCCTTCACGGTCAGCAACTATGCCATGCCTCGCCGACACTCATTGGCCCACCGCCACCACCCGCCATTGGCCTTCTTATCGGCATAAAGCCATGTCTACGCTGATATTTCGTGATCAGTTGGTCGACGTACCTCTTCTTCACCGGCGCCTGCCTGGCCCTGGTGCTCATCCCCGGCCCCAACCACTTCTACATCGCCGCCCGCGGCCTCGCCCAGGGCAGGGCGGCGGCGCTGGCCAGCGCGTTCGGTGTGGAGACGGGCACGCTCGTGCACATCGCCGCCGCCGCGGCCGGCCTGTCGTACCTGATCACGAAGTCGGCGACGCTGTTCGGGATCGTCAAGTGGGCCGGCGTGGCCTACCTCGTCTACCTCGGCGTCCGCGCGCTCACCTCGAAGGACGAGGCGGGCGGCACGGCGCTGCGGCCGCAGCCGCTGCCCAGGGTGTTCCTCGAAGGCGTCGTGGTCAACGTGCTCAACCCCAAGGTCACGCTGTTCTTCCTGGCGCTCCTGCCGCAGTTCGTCGACGCGGACGCGGGCTCGCCGGCCCTCCAGATCGTGGTGCTCGGGGTCACGCTGCTCGCGCTGGGGCTGCTGTCGGACATCGTGTACGCGTTCACGGCCGGCGCGCTCGGCACCCGGCTGGCCCGCCGGGCCCGCACCCTGCGGTACGTCAGCGGCGTGGTGTACCTGGGGCTGGGCGTCGTCACCGCGTTCACCGGGAGAAAATGACGGCATGGCGCCCAGGAAGCAGCAGGAGATCTTCGACGCGACACTCCGGCTGGTCGCCGAGCGCGGCTACGACGGGCTGACCGTCGAGGGGGTGGCCGAGCGGTCCGGCGTGAACAAGACGACGATCTACCGCTGGTGGCCGTCCAAGGCCGCGCTGCTCGGGGCGGCGCTGGTGGAGGCCGACGTCCTGGCATTCGAGCCGCCGGACACGGGCAGCCTGCGGGGCGACCTGGTGGCGCTGGCCGAGGGCGTGGTGCGCCTGCTGACGCGGCCCCCCGCGCGGGACGTCGCGGTGACGGCGCTGGGCGCCGCCGTACGCCATCCGGAGCTCGACGCGCACCGGTTCTTCGCCGACCGGTTCGCCCGGGAGCGCGCGGTGTTCGAGCGGGCGGTACGGCGGGGCGAGCTGAAGGAGACAGCCGACCCGATGCTGATCGTGGACCTGCTGGCCGGGGCGGTGTGGATGCGGGCGGTGTTCCGGGGACTGCCGGTGGACGACGGCTTCGCGGAGGAGGCGGTGTCGGCGGTCCTGGACGGGCTGGCGTCCCGGTGACCGGCCCGCGTCAGTGGGCCTCCGCCAGGGCGGCCGGGATCCGGTCCAGCACCGGGTGGGGCGCCAGCCCGTACGCGTAGAAGTCGACCGCCGCCGCGCCCGCCGCCTTCGCCCCGCGGGCCTTGGCCACGAGCCGGTCGGCCGAGTCGCTGTCGGGGTGACCCGGCCGCAGCACGGCCCGCACCTCCCGGTCCTTGCCGACCGAGCGCAGGTAGGCGCCCACGTCGTCGGCCACGCGGGCCGCGTCGCGGGCGTAGGCGAGCACCCCGAAGGCCGGCACGAGGTCGCCGAGCGCGACCAGGTCCACGCCGAGCTGCCAGGCGTCGTGCGCGGCCAGCCCAGGGGTGGGCAGCCCGTCTGTGTACCCCTTCACCGCGCCGGTCGAGTCGACGAACACCAGCCGGGCCCCCTCGGCCTCCACGGCAGAGGCGACCTCGGACACCAGCGTCGTCACGGTCTCGGACCTGGCCCGCGCGTAGGCCACCACCTCGGGCCCGGCGTAGGCGGTGAGCGCGGCCCGGGTCACCTCGCCCTGCGCGGGCGCGTCGCCGTCGAGCACGCGCCCGACGATGCCGGCGCACTCCTCGCGCGCCGCCTCGGCGTTGACGCCCAGGTCCGCGGCGCGGCGCATGCAGTAGTCGCAGAAGCACAGCCCGAACAGGTACGTGTCCATCGGCCCGAGCGGCACGAACGACCGCTGCGCCCGCAGCGGGTTGAAGTGCAGCGCCTCGGCCACCACGCTCTCGACGCCGAGCCGGGCGACGGCGCGGGCCAGCGCCACGGCGTAGTCGCGCACGTCGGGGTGTCCCGGGCACAGGTCGGCGGGCGAGCCGCGGTCGCCGAAGCAGTCGCGCACGGTCACGTCCGGGTGGCGCAGGCCGAGTGTGGCGTTGCGCAGGAAGACCGTCCAGCCGTGCAGCTTCAGCCCGCGCTGCGCGCACGCCTGCGCGAGACCCGACAGGGCGTCCTGGTGGCCGGCGGGCGGCTTGAGCCGCAGCCCCGCGAACAGCTCGGGCGGCGGCGTGAAGTGGGCGGCGTCGTGGCGGACGGTCAACCGGGACAGTCCGTGCGGGGTGATGTCCTGACAGGCGTGGTGCACGGCGCCGACGGTGACGCCGGTGACGCCGTAGCCGCTGATCCTGTCGAGCACCCGCTCGACGCCCTCGCCTCGGAGATCCTCGACGAAGACGTACACCGAACTGTCCACGAGCCGACCTTACAATCCTGGTTAGGCGCTCTTGTGCGCGACGAAGTCGATCTCCACAAGGATGTCCATCAAGTCCGATCCGACCGTGGTCCGCACGGGGTACGGGCGGGAGAAATACGACTGGTACACCTCGTTGAAGGCGGCGAAGTCGCGCTTGAGCTCCTGCAGATGCACGGTCGCCTTGATCACGTCGTCGAACCCGAGCCCGTGGGCGGCCAGGATCGCCCCGAGGTTGCGCATCGTCTGGTGCGTCTGAGCCGCCACGTCGTCGCCGACGATCTCGCCGGTGTCCGCGTGCAACGGACCCGCGCCGGAGGTGTAGACGAAGTCGCCGACGACCAGGCCCTGGGAGTAGGCGCCGACGGGCGCGGCGCCTTCGGTGGTCCGCAGCTCGCTCTTCATGGGTGCTCCTCAGAAGTGAGTCGTGATCTCGCCGACGATACGGTAGTCACGATCGACGACCGGCAGCACCCGCCACTTGTCGAACGCGGTGCACGGGTGCGAGATGCCGAAGGCGAGCAGGTCACCGGGGCGCAGCCCGTCGGCCTGCACGACGGTGTGCTGGTCCTGCATCCGCGTCACGGCGACGCCGCCGCGCTTGGGGACGGGCAGGCCCTCGTCGTAGGGGGCGTCGCGCTTGCCCATGCCGACGACGGCCATGCCGGGCTCGGGGGCGGACAGCACGTGCGCCCAGACCTCCAGCGCGGGCCGCAGCTCGCCGTCGATGCGGTTGAACGGCGTGCGCTCGCGGTAGTAGCCGTCGTCGTGGGTGACGTAGGCGCCGCTGCGCAGCACGACGGTGGCCTTGGTGGCGACGAGCTCCCTGCCGATCACGTCGAACCACTGGCTGCCGCCGACCGACAGGATCGGCTGCCTGAGACGCACGTGCTCGACGGCGTCCTGCAGCTTCAGCAGGTAGGCGCGGACCTCGTCGGCGCCGGCCAGCCCGCCCTCGTACCCGGCGATGCCGGCCAGCTCCACACCGTGGCTCTCCTGGACGTACCGGACGACCTCCAGCAGCTCCTCCAGCGACCGGCAGCCGGCCCGCCCGCCGTGGTGGCCCAGCTCCACCAGCACCCTGAACGGCCGGGGGCCGGCGTGCTTGGCCAGCAGGTCCACCCCGGCGGCCGAGTCCGCGAAGCTCAGCAGCTCGAAGCCGGGGTCGCGGGCCAGCTCGGCGGCGGCCCACGCCAGCCCGGCCGGGTCGACGAGCTGGCTGGCCACGATGATCCGCGAGGCGCCGAACGAGCGGACCGCCATGGCCTGCCGCGGCGTCGCCACGGTGAGCGCCCACGCGCCCGCCTCCAGCTGCAGGGCGGCGATCTCGGGCGACATGTGCGTCTTGACGTGCGGGGCGAGCTCCATGCCGTGGTCGCGGGCGAACGCGGCCATGGTGGCGACGTTGTGCTCCAGCGCCTCGCGGTGCACGACCATCAGGGGGAAGGGCAGGCCGCCGTCGAAGATCGACCGGCCTGGGGCTTGCTGCACGACGTCTCCTCTGTCCACGTTCTCGGGTGTCACGGGCGCCGCCATCAGGCGCGCAGCGCCCGGCCGGGCGTCGCGCCGGTCGGCTCGCCGCCCGCCAGCACGGGCACGCCGGACACGAGCACATCGTCCACCCCTCCGGCGAGCGTACGGGGTGCCTCGTACGTGGCGCGGTCGGCCACCGTGGCCGGGTCGAACACCACCACGTCCGCCGCGAACCCGGCCCGCAGCAGCCCCCGGTCCACGAGCCCGAAGCGGCGCGCCGGGTGCGCGGCGAGGTGGACGGCGGCCTGCTCCCACGTCCAGTCCCCCAGCTCGCGCACGTGCCTCCCGAGGAAGCGGGCGAACGCCCCGAACCCGCGCGGATGCGGATGACCGCCCACGTAGATGGCGTCGGAGCCGCCGGTCTGGGCCGGGTGGCGGAGCATCCGCCGCACCGACTCCTCGCCCTCGGGCCCCTCGTCCGGCCGGGCCGACACGCAGCCGGCCTCCAGCCGGGTCTCGACGAGCAGGCGCCGGCAGAACTCGGCCGGCTCCACGCCCGCCCGCTCGGCGGCCTCCACCATGTTCAGGCCCTCGGCCCACTCCAGGCCGGGCGCGTGCGAGACGGTCAGCCGCGGCCAGGTCTGCGCGAGGCCGGGCCACCAGGCGTCGAGCTCACCGGAGGTGAGCATCTCCAGGGCCCGGTCGGTCTCGGCGGCGGGCACGTCCGGCGGGAGCACCACCATGGCGAGGATCGTGCTGCCGCGCAGGTACGGGTACGTGTCGAAGGTCAGGTCGACCCCGGCGGCCAGCGCCTCCTCCACGAGCGGCAGCAGCACGTCCGCGGGGCCGTGCAGGTGGGAGACGTGGACGGCCGCGCCGGACCGCGCGGCGATCTCGCTCACCTCCGCCATGCCGACCCCGGCGCGGGCGCCGTAGGCGCGCATGTGGGTCACGTACGGCAGGCCGCCGAGCGGCACGCACAGCGCGGCCAGCTCCTCGGCGGAGGCGTACCGGCCGGGCAGGTACTCCAGGCCGCTGGACAGCCCGACGGCACCCTCCGACAGGCCGCGCTCGACGTGGGCGAGCATCCGGCGCAGCTCGTCCGGCGCCGGGGCGTCCGGTGAGGGACCCATGACGTCGTAGCGGATGGTGCCGTGGGGCAGCAGGTACGCGGTGTTGAGGGCGACGGCCCGGTCGTAGGCGTCGAGCAGGCCGGCCACGCTCAGCGGGCCGCCGGCCAGGGAGCCGGGCAGGGGTCCGTTGACGGCGGCGAAGTAGCGGGCGGCGTAGGCGACGGTCCCGGCGGAGCCGGGGGCGTACGAGAGGCCGTCCTGCCCGAGGACGAACGTGGTCACGCCCTGCCGGAGCGCCGCGAGCTGCACGGACGGGTCGAAGACGGTCGCGTCGCCGTGCGCGTGGCAGTCGACGAACCCGGGCGAGACGAGCCGGCCGGTCGCGTCGATCACGGTGGCGGCGCTCGCGCCCTGAGCTCCGTCGAGCCGCCCCACGGCCGCGACCCTGTCGCCGGTGATCGCGACATCGGCCCGGTACGGCGGGGCGCCGGTGCCGTCGAGCACCCGGCCACCGCTGATGATCACATCGAAAGCCACCCAAGGATTAAACCCGATCTCCGGCCCCTCCGGCCCGCACCACGATCGCGGATCCGTCGCCCTCACCGCGGACGCGGGCCGGGGAGCCGGGGAGGAGGTCAGTCGGACGTCCGGGAGGAGACCTGGGGGCAGGAGGTGGCAGGCCGGATCGGGTGCTCGGCGAGGAGGGCGCGGGCCTGCGCGCGGGAGAGGTTCCAGCCGTTCCACGGGTCCGGGTCCGCCAGGTCGTCGGCGGCCACCAGGTCGGCCAGCACGCAGCTGCGTTGCGGCTCGGGCAGCCGGTCGAGCGCGGGCACCGCCTCGGCCCCCAGGTCGCCCAGGTAGTCGGAGTCCAGCTTGGCCACCCCACGCACCGCCACCTGGGTCTGCGCCACCCGCAGGTCCGGGTTGACGAACGCGAAGCCGGCCAGGGCCAGCCCGGTGACCAGGACGACCGTGCGGGGCAGCCAGGCCGAGCCGCGGCCCGCCAGCCGTACCGCCCCGGCCAGCAGCACCAGCGCGAACACGGCGCCCAGCCACCACAGCGTCGCCTGCACGGACAGCCGCAGCCGGGACAGGCCGTACGCGTCGGTGTAGAGGGCGAGCCGGTGCAGCGCGGAGGCGAGCACCACCATGGTCAGCGCGCACAGCACCCCGAGCTGCCCGGCCAGCAGCCACCGCTCGCGCCGCCCGGTCCGCACCACCCCGGCCGCCACGGCGACGATGCCGAGCACGAACACGCTCACCACGACGAGCTGGAAGAACCCCTTCCTGGCGTACTCCGCGTACGTCAGCCCGGCCGTCCTCAGCACCCACGCGTTGCCGCCGAACAGCGCGGTGATCTGCACCGCGACGAACGCGGCGAACAGCAGGTTCACGGCCGTCAGCGGCAGCAGCCACACGCTCCGGCTCAGCGTCAGCTTGGCCCCGGGACCGGCCGGGTCGTTGACGGGCCGCAGTGCCACCAGCACCACGGCCGTCAGCAGCGCGCCCACGAGCGCGAACACGACGACGCGCAGCGGCAGCGTGTCGGCCCAGTCGGGGGTGGCGGTCAGGCGCCGCGCGTACGAGGCGAACACGCGGTCGGCCGACGCGAACAGCACCCCGAACACCGCCAGCAGCACCACCGTGATGCCCAGCCCACCCAGCACCGGCAGGATCCGCCGGCGGGAGGTGAGCCGCTTCACCGGCTCCGCAAGGAACCACGGCACCGGAGGCAGCGCCAGCAGCACCGACAGCACGCCCCTGATCGCGCCGAGCCAGCCGGCCCCGGCCCCGGACACCGCCAGCGCGGCCAGCCCGGCGCCGGCCACGAGCAGCACGCCGACCAGCCAGTCGGCGTCACGCACGGCCGCCATGGCGATCAGCGTGTACGCGACCAGGGCGTACGCGCACGTCCACGGCGTCATCCGCCGCAGCACGGCGGGCATGGCCGCCGCGCCCAGCACCACCGCGACCAGGACGACACCGAGGCCGATCTGGGCCCCGGGGAGGGCCACAGCGCCGAACACCCCGGCGCCGGCGGCGGCGGGCAGCAGCCAGCGCGGCGTCTCGGGCAGCTCGGGACGAGGGAAGAGCGGCGGGGGGACGTAGGCGGGAGGCGGCGCCTGGCTCCCGGAGGGCTGGGGCGTCGCGGATGCGTGCCCGGAGGGCTGGGGCGTCGCGGGCGCGTGCCCGGAGGGCTGGGGAATCGCGGGTGCGTGCCCGGAAGGTGGGGGCGCTGCCGCGGGTGGCCGGCCAGAGGGCTGGGAGGCCGTGGTGCCGTACGGCCCGCTCGGGTGAGCGGCGGCGACGCCGCGCCGGGGAGTGCCGCCGATGGACGCGCCCAGCGCTCCGGCCAGGAGCGTGCACAACGCCAGCGTGGCCAGCGCGAACCCGCCGCCCACCGCGAAGCTGACGAACACGGCCGCGACCACGCCGACCATGAACCCGAGGAGCAACCCGAGGAGGGTGCCCGTGACAAGCCGCGCCAGCCTCTCCCCGGCCCCGGCCCCGGCCAGGGCTCCGGCTCCGGGCACGGGCACGGGGAGAGGCGCGGGCGCCGCGACCGGCCCGTCCGAGGACCCGGACGGCCCGGGCGGCCCGGGCGGCCCGGACGGCCCGGGCGGCCCGGACGCCCCGGGCGGCCCGGACACCCCGGCTCGTACGGGCTCCGGCGCGCCGGTACCGGCCCCCGCCGGCACCGGCGCCCCGACCTCCGCGACCGCGCCCGTCCCGCCGCCCTCGGACGCCGGGCCGAGCCCGGCACCCCCAGGAGCCGGTACGGGCGCCGCGGCCTCGAAGCCCCCCGAGGCCCGGTCCGGTCCGGTGGCGCCCCGTCTGTCCCCCATCGTGGTTCTCCCTGGCAGCTCGATGATCATGTGACAACCCGCGCCGTCCGCGATACGGACGTCGCCCCCGTGCAGTTCGACGATCTCCTTGACGATGGCCAGCCCCAGACCGGCCCCGCCGGCGTCGGCGGCGCGCGCCGCGTCCAGCCGCGAGAACCGCTCGAACACCCGCGACCGCGCCGACGCCGGGATGCCCGGCCCCTGGTCGGTGACCGTGATCCGGGCCCCGTCCCCGCGGGCGGTCCCCGCCACCGTCACCACGCCCCCGGGCGGGCTGTGCCGTACGGCGTTGTCGAGGAGGTTGGCCAGGACCTGGGCCAGCAGGTCGGGGTCGGCGCGCACCACGAGGCCGGCCGCGGTCCGCGGCACGATCCGGACGTCCTCACGGGCCAGCGCCGCCTCCCGCACGGCCTGCTCCAGCAGCGGGGCCAGCTCGATCGGCTCCGGCTCGATGAGACGGGCGCCGGAGTCGAGCCTGGACAGGTCGAGGAGCTGGGCCACGAGCCGCCCGAGCCGCTCGGTCTGGGCCAGGGCGGTGCGCATGGTGTCGGGGTCGGCCGCGGAGACGCCGTCCACGACGTTCTCCAGGACGGCGCGCAGGCCGGTGATGGGCGTGCGCAGCTCGTGGCTGACGTTGGCGACCAGCTCCCGCCGCTGCCGGTCCACCTCGCCGAGGTCGGCCGCCATCGCGTTGAAGGCCCTGGCCAGCTCCCCCACCTCGTCCCGCGAGGTGGCGCGGACGCTCAGGTCGTAGCGGCCCTTGGCGACGGTCTGCGCGGCGCGGGCCATCTCGCGCAGCGGCCTGGTCATGCCCATGGCCAGCAGCTGCACCATGATCAGCGCGAGCACCACGGCGACGGCGATCCGCAGCTCGCGGGACAGGCCGGAGTTGATGCCGACCTCGTTCACCACGAACGCGGTGCCGACGGCCAGCACGATCACGATGCCGAGCTTGACCTTGATCCGGCCCAGGAAGTCGAGCGGCCTCATCGGCGCACCAGGGCGTACCCGACTCCGTGGACGGTGCGGACCACGTCGGAGCCGAGCTTGCGGCGCAGCGCCCGCACGTGGCTGTCCACGGTCCTGGTGGCGGCGGCCTCGGAGAAGCCCCACACGTCCGACAGCAGCCGGTCGCGCTCGAAGACCTGCCCCGGCCGCTCGGCCAGCCGGCGCAGCAGGTCGAACTCGGTCCTGGTGAGCTGCGCCTCCGTGCCGCGTACGAACACCCGGCGCGCGGCCGTGTCGATCTCGACCTCGCCGACGCGGATGACCGTGTCCTCGGCCGCGAGCTGGGTGGCGCGCTCGACCCGGCGCAGCAGCGCGTGGATCCGCGCGACCAGCTCGCGCATGCTGAACGGCTTGGTGAGGTAGTCGTCGGCGCCCACGCCGAGCCCGACGAGCACGTCGGTCTCCTCGCCGAGGGCCGTCAGCATGAGGACGGGCACGGGCCGGGCGGCCTGCATCCGGCGGCACACCTCCAGCCCGTCGAGCCCCGGCAGCAGCCGGTCGAGGATCACCAGGTCGGGCTCCGCCCTGCCGTACTCGGTCAGGGCCGTCTCCCCGTCCCCGGCCACGCGGACGTCGAAGCCCTCCGCCGCCAGCCGGTCGCGGACGGCCCGCCCGATCGTCTCGTCGTCCTCGACCAGGAGGACCCGTCGCCGCTCTGCCACGGACGAAAGCCTAGGAGTGCCCCGTGCAGACAGCACTCCCTGAAACGTGCACATCCGGTGCAGACACCCCGCGCGGTCCCAGCTGTTCATACCCGGCTCACCGGGATGATGGCCGGGGGCGCCGCCTGGCCGCTATCGTCCACCTCGGGATGGGGAAGACCACGAGGCTCGCGGGGCGCTACCGGCTGCTGAACCCCCTCGGCGGGGGCGCCGTCCGGCTGGCCTTCGACGAGCCGGCGCACCGCGACGTCGTCGTCCGCGAGGTGCGCGTGCCGCCGGGACTGCTGGACCGGGCCGTGCGCGACGCCCGGCGGGTCGCGGGCCTGCGGCACGGCTGCCTCGTGCCGACCGTGGACGCAGTCGTCGAGCACGACGCGGTCTGGGTGGTCATGGAGTTCGTCTCCGGGGCGTCACTGGAGCGGACCGTCATGGCGCGCGGCCCTCTGCCCGCGACGCAGGCCGCCCGGGCCGGGGTGTGCGCGATGGCGGCGCTGTCGGCGGCGCACGCGGCGGGGATCGTCCACGGCCGGGTCAATCCGGGCAACGTGCTGCTCACGCCGACCGGCCGGGCGCTGCTGACGGGGTTCGGGCTGCCGCAGCCGGAGCTGCGGCCCTCGGCCGACCTGTGGTCGCTGGCGGCCACGTTGCACTTCGCCGTCGAGGGCAGGCCGCCGGGCGCGGCTCCGGCCCCGGGCACCGACCCGCTGCGGTCGCTGATCCGCGCCATGCTGGACCCGGCCGGGCCTCCCCCGGCCGAGGAGACGGCCGAGACGCTGCTGAGCCTGGCCGTGGACGGGTCCCCGTAGAGCACGATGTCCGAACGATTTGCGATACATCGCGATTCGGAACCCCGATGCGCTCCCACTCGTTGGACCGGCGACGCAGAATATGTGGAAGAGGCGGGGCGCGCGCTCCGCGTTCGGAGGATGTAGGGGATGTCGCCAGTCCAGAAGTACGCCATCGGTGCCGGCGCCGCCGTGCTGCTCTCGCTGATCTTCCTGCCGGGGTGGCTCACGTTGCTGGTCGTCCTGGGCGTGGTGGCCGCCCCGGTGGTCGGCTACCTGATGCTCGACCCCTCGCAGCGGGAGAGGCTCAAGCGCGCCCGCAGGCGCGGCATCGGCCACTGAGCCGGCCCGGCGCGGGCGGCGGGGGTCTCAGGCCCCCGCCGCCGGAGCCGCGGCGAGCTGCGCGTGCACCCGGTGGGTGACGCGCCGTTCCACGAAGAACGACAGGAACGGCACGGTGCCGCCGAGCATGATCCCCAGCATGTACGGCCAGCCCCACCGGGCCTTCATGCCCAGGTTCATGACCGCGACCAGGTAGATCATGTAGAGGAAGCCGTGGATGGGCGCCACGAACTTCGAGATGCCCTCGATGCCGAACCCGTACCTCAGCACCATGGCCGCGCACAGGATGAGCAGCATCACGCCGACGCAGTAGGCGAGCACCCGGAAAGGCTTCAGAGCCGATTCCACCGTTTCAACCTTCCAGAACCATCTCAGGGGACTTGCGGTGTTCCCGGTCCGTACGCACGGCGTCGCGGACGAAGTGGAACCACATGAACACGGCGAACCCGGCGAAGATCCACCAGTTGGCGGCGTAGGCGAGGTTGCGCCACGTGAGGGTGCCGCCGACGACCGGCGGCGCGATCTTGACCTGCGTGAGCGCGCCCGACGGGGGCTGGGCGACCAGGAAGCCGTCGCGGAGCTCACGGCCGGTCCACACGTTGATGAGCTGGCCCGTCGACACGGTGTCGACCTGCCCCGCGGGCAGCTCGTCGGGCCTGCTCTGCACGCTGTCGGTGCCCTGTGACGGCCGGAGCCGGCCGGCCACGGTGACCTGGCCGGTCGGCACGGCCATGGCCGGGCCGCCGGGCCGGGCCGTCCAGCCGCGGACGACCGGCATCAGCGTGCCGTCGTCGAGGCGGAGCGGCGTGAGCACCCAGTAGCCCCGGTCGCGGGAGACCTTGCCGCCGGGCGCGTCCACGTCGGGCTCGCGGTCGACGACGAGAAGCTGGAGCGAGGCGTCGTAGACGCCGGTCGCGGTGACGCGCCGACCGGCCGACATGCCGTCCATCTGCGCGCCGACCCGGGCGAGCGTGGTGACGGAGACGGGGGCGGGGTCGTTGGCGACGTGCGGCTTGCCGGACTCCTGGAAGACCCCGAGCTGCCAGCGGCCGAGCAGGATGAAGGACACGAGGACCGCCACCGTCAACAGGTGGAGCCCCAGCATGCGGGGCGAGAGCACGGTCCTGAGCATGCTTCAACGCTATCCGGCGATGGGACCGGTCCCGTACTCAGGCTGCCTACCGATCACGTAAAAGGCGCAAAATGCCGCAGGTGATCCCGCTAGGCTGCTGCCCATGTCTGAGCAGCACCAGCAGCCCATCGACCCGGCGGGCACCACGCAGCAGTTCCGTGCCTTCGCGCAGCGCTCCGAGCAGGAGGCCGCCCCCGCGCCCAAGAAGTCCCCTCTCGTACCCATCATCGCGGTGGTCGCGGCCATCGTGGTCATCGGCGTCGCCGCCTTCCTGCTCCTGCGCTAGCCCGGCGGCTCTCCCGCACGGCGCCGACGGCCGGCCGACGACGACGGCCCTCGGCGCTTTTCGCGCGCCCGCGAGCACTTCGCCGGCCGGCGGCGACAGGATGGGGGGCAGGCGGCTTCGAGCCCCGGGCGCGGAAGGTGATCCCCCCGCGCCCGCGAGCTGATCCGCTAGTCGGCCGGCCGGACGACCAGGGCGCTGCCACCGCCCCGCCTGACCGGCTCGGCCACCGCCTTCACCCTGCCCTTCCCGGTGAACTCCAGCGCGGTCGCCGCGCCGATCTCGGCCACGCTCGCGAAGCTGTGCCTGCGGGCCTCCAGCTCGCTTTGGTGGGCTTGCAGGAAGGCGGGCTCGGCCTGCGTCTGCGCGGTGTTGCGCTGCGAGGCGCGGGGCGCGGCCACGGCCTCGGGCAGGCTCATCCCCCACACGTACCGGTTGAGCAGGATCTGCAGCACGGTCGTGATGATCGTCGCGCCGCCGGGCGAGCCCACCGCCATGATCGGCTCGCCGTCGTCGAACACGATCGTGGGCGCCATCGACGAGCGCGGGCGCTTGCCCGGGCCGGGCAGGTTGGGGTCGCCGGGGGCGGGGCCGAAGGTGAAGTCGGTCAGCTCGTTGTTGAGCAGCACGCCCCGGCCCGGCACCACGATGCCGTTGCCGCCGGTGGACTCGATCGTCAGGTTGTAGGCGACGACGTTGCCCCAGCGGTCGGCCACGACCAGGTGCGTGGTCTCCGGCCCCTCGGCGGCGGTCGGCGTGGACGTGCCTTCGGGGCTCGCGCACGCCTGGTAGTCGCCGTCCGGGGCGCCGGGGGCGACCGGCGAGGTCATCGCCAGCGAGCCGACGAGGCAGGCGCGCTCCTTGGCGAAGCCGTCGGACAGCAGCTGCTTCAGCGGCACTCCGGGGATGTCGCCGACGTACTTGTTGCGGTCGGCGAAGGCGAGCCGGGACGCCTCCAGGTACTCGTGCAGGCCGGTGTCCGGCAGCGCGTCCACGACGTTGAGCGCCTCGCCCACGGTCGAGCCGCCGGAGGAGGGGGGTGCCATGCCGTACACGCGCAGGCCCCTGAAGTCCACGCGCGTCGGCTCGCGCAGCAGCGCCCGGTAGTCCCGCAGGTCCGACAGCTCCATCAGGCCGGGGCGGACCTTGCGGGTGACCCCGGAGGCGACGGGCGGCTGCTTGACGGTGGCGACGACCTCCTTGCCGAGCTGCCCGCCGTACAGCCAGTCGGGGCCGCGTCTGCCCAGCTCACGGTAGGTGGCGGCCAGGTCCGGGTTCCTGAAGACGGAGCCGACGGGCGGTGGCGCGCCGTTCGGCAGGTAGAGGGCGGCGGTGGAGGTGATGTCCTTGAACCTGGCCAGGTTGGCCTGGGTCTGGTCGAAGAACGTCTGGTCGACGACGAAGCCCTGGGACGCCACCTCGATGGCCGGCTTGAGCGCCTGCTTGAGCGAGATCGTGCCGAACCGGCGCAGCGCCAGGTCCCACTGGGCGACCGCGCCGGGCACGCCCGCCGACAGGCCGCTCGTGACGCCCTCCTCGAAGGGGATGCCCTCGAACGTCGTCGGGGTCATGGCCCTGGGCGCGGTCTCGCGGCCGTCGATGGTGTGCACCTTGTGGTGCTCGGCGTCGTAGAACACGATGAAGCCGCCGCCCGTCAGGCCGGCGGAGTACGGCTCGGTGACGCCGAGCACGGCGCCGGCCGCCACGGCCGCGTCGACGGCGTTGCCGCCCTTCTTGAGCACGGCGATGGCGGCTCGGCTCGCGTCGAGGTCGACGGTGGAGACGGCCCCGCCGTACCCCTCGGCGACGGGCGTCTTGCGGGGGGCTGTGGAGGTGGCTCTGGAGTCGATGGTCGGAGTTGCGGTGGCCAGCGCGGGCACGGCAGTGACCAGCGTGATGACGATCGCTGCTGCTGGAGCTATCACACGGCGCATGCTCTCCACGATGGCCCAGGTACGCCCGTCGCGGTAGGGCCCCCTCCCCCGGTGGACGGACGCGGGCGGCGGACCGGCTGCCCTAGCGTGGATCCCGTGCGCAAGTCGTCCGAATACGCCCCCTTGCTCGGGCTCGTCGTCGCGGTGGCCCAGGTGGTGATGTCACAGGGGGCGGCGTACGGGCAGATGGAGACCAGAAAACCGCTGGACGCGCTGGCGTACGCGCTGCTGCTGGCGGGGCCGGCGGCGCTGGTGGTGCACCGCAGGTTCCTCGTCCCGTCGTCCGTCGTCGTCCTGGTCGCGACCTACGCGTACACGTGGCTCGACTACCCGCTCGGCCCCGTCTACCTGGCGCCGACGATCGTCCTGTTCACCCTGGTCCTGCGCGGACGGCGGCCGGCGGCGTGGACCCTGGCCGCGATCACACTGGTGGTGTTCCTGGCGTACGGGCACCTGGGCCCCGCCCGCTGGCCGGGCCTCTTCCACGACCTGGCCATCACCGCGTTCATCCTGCTCGTCATGGTGGTCGCCGAGCTGGTGGGCATCGTGCGCGAACGCCGCGCCCAGCAGCAGCGCGCGGCCGAGGAGGAGGCCAGGCGGCAGGCCAGCGAGGAGCGCCTGACCATGGCGCAGGAGCTGCACGACGTGCTGGCGCACAACATCTCGCTCATCCACGTGCAGGCGTCGACCGCGCTGCACCTCATCGACGACAACCCCGACCAGGCCCGCACCGCGCTGGCCACGATCAAGACCGCCTCCAAGGAGGTGCTCGGCGAGCTGCGCTCCGTGCTCAACGTGCTGCGCGAGGGCGCGCCGCGCTCCCCCACGGCCGGGCTCGACCGGATCGACGAGCTGGCCGGGCGCTGCGGGCTCGACGTCACGGTGCGCCGCGAGGGGGCCCGGCCGCTGCCGCCGCAGGTGGATCGGGCGGCGTACCGGATCGTGCAGGAGTCGCTCACCAACGCCGCGCGGCACGCTCCCGGCGCGCGGGTGACGGTCCGGCTGGAGTACGGCGAGAGCGAGCTGGCGCTCACGGTCACCGACACCGGCGCGACGACGGCCCCGGTGCTGTCGGCCCACGGCAGCGGCAACGGCATCCCCGGCATGCGCGAGCGCGCCTCCGCCCTGGGCGGGACCCTGGTCGCCGGCCCGTCCGGCACCGGCTTCCAGGTCTCCGCCCGCCTCCCCGTCCCCCCGCTCCCCGGCCCGACACCCTCTGAGGACACGTGATGATCCGCCTGCTGCTGGCCGACGACCAGGCGCTGGTGCGCGCCGGCTTCCGCGCGCTGCTGGACGCCCAGCCCGACATGACCGTGGTGGCCGAGGCAGCCGACGGCGCGGAGGCGGTGCGGCTCTCGGCCGAGCACCGGCCCGACGTGGTGCTCATGGACATCCGCATGCCCGGCACCGACGGGCTGACCGCCACCCGGCAGATGCCGGAGGGGCCGCGCGTCATCATCCTGACGACGTTCGAGCTGGACGAGTACGTCTTCGAGGCGCTGCGCGGCGGCGCCAGCGGCTTCCTCGTCAAGGACACGGAGCCGGCGGAGCTCATCCAGGCGGTCCGGGTGGTGGCGGCGGGCGAGGCCCTGCTGTCGCCCAGCGTGACGCGGCGTCTCATCGCGGAGTACGCCTCGCGCGCCAAGGAGCCGATGGCGACGGAGCGGCTGAGCCAGCTCACGGACCGGGAGCGCGAGGTGCTGGCACTGGTGGGGACCGGCATGACCAACGACGAGATCGCGGCCAAGCTGTTCATGTCCCCGGCCACGGCCAAGACCCACGTGAGCCGCGCCATGATGAAACTCGGCGCCCGCGACCGGGCCCAGCTCGTGGTCATCGCGTACGAGTCGGGCCTGGTCCGACCGGGCTGGATCTGACAGTCAGCCCAAACCCAGTTAGGCTAACGGGATTTTGATTAGCAGGTGGGGGTGAGCATCACCAAGCCGGACGCGGTGTTCGGCCGCACTCACGAGTGGGACGACCTCACTCGTTTCGCGACCGACCCCACGCCGGGGCTCCAGATCGGCGTGGTACGGGGCCGGCGCCGCCACGGGAAGTCCTTCCTGCTGGAGCATCTGTGCGAAGCGGTCGGCGGCCTCCACACGCTGGCCCTCAGGCAGAGCAGGACGATGGCTCTGGCCCGGTTCACCGAATCCCTCGCGCAGACCGTCGGATACCGCCTCGGTGTCTTCTCCGACTGGGTGCAGGCGCTCGACACGGCGGTGGAGGTGCTCTCACGCGGAGCTCAGGACGGCCCCCCGCTACTGGTGCTGGACGAGTTCCCCTACCTGGTGGACCACTCTCCCGAGTTGCCGTCCGCGATCCAGGCGCTGTACGACCGGCGCGGCCCGCGCAAGGGGCACCCCCCGGCCAAGCTCATCCTGTGCGGCCCGGCCATCTCCGTGATGTCCACGCTCCTCGCCGGGGACCAGGCTCTACGGGGACGTGCGGTGCTCGATCTGCGGATCGGTCCGTTCGGCTTCCGGGACGCGGCTGACTACTGGGAGGCGGAGCCCGGAACCGCCTTCCTGGTGGACGCCGTGCTGGGCGGGGCTCCGGGCTACCGCGACATCGTGGGCGATGCTCCCGGAACGGGGGCGGAGGCGTTCTTCCGCTGGCTGGAGCGGACCGTGCTCAACCCGTCGCACATCCTGTTCACCGAGCCGGACTACCTGCTCGCCGAGGATCCCCGCATCGGGGACCGCGCCATCTCTCACGCGATCTGGCAGGCGGTCTCCGGCGGCGCCTCGTCCCCGACGCAGATCGGGGGGCTGGTGGGGATGGATGCCAAGGCCCTGACGTACCACCTGAACATCATGAGAGATGCCGCTTTCATCTCCTACGGCCAGGACCTCCTCCTGCAACGCCAGCCGGTCATCACCGTCGCCGACCCCGCGGTCCGCTTCCACAACCTCATCGTCCAGCCCAACCTGATCGACATGGAGCTGCGCCACGCGCGCCCCGCGTGGGAGCGGTCCAGGAAGACGTTCTCGGACAAGATTCTCGGGCCGCACTTCGAGGAGATCGCGCGCTCCTGGGTTCGGCGGCACGGCGCCGAGGCGGGACTGGACGACGTCGGCCAGGTGGGCACGACCGAGGTGGCCTGCCGCGAGCACCGCGGCCACGAGGTGGACGTCATCGCGCTCAGCCGCTCAGCCGTGGCACGCGCGCGAGGAGGCCGGATCACGGTGCTCGGCGAGGCCAAGTGCACGGCCAGGCAGCGCACGCTCGGAGATCTCCTGCGGCTGGAGCACATCCGCGATCTCCTGACCGCGGCCGGCTGGAACGCCGCGGAGACGCGGTTCGTGCTGTTCTCACGCAACGGCTTCTCGCCCGACCTGCGCGGGGCCGCCGCCTCGGAACGGGTCCATCTGCTCGACCTGGACAGCCTGTACGGGGACGCATCAGTAAGAGCCTGCTGACGAAGGTTTGAGTGCTCGTGGGGTGCGGTGACGGATCAGCCAGGCGGGGTTTCGTGTTGCATCGCCCCTCGGCCGTACGCGGGCAAAAGCGGTTGAGGTGCGGGCCGGGGGGTTGAGAGGCTGCGTGGATGGGACGCTCGTTCGATGATCTGGTGGCCGAGGCGGAGGCGGCGCCGGTCGACGGCTGGGACTTCTCCTGGCTCGACGGCCGCGCGAGTGAGGAGCGCCCCTCCTGGGGCTACTCGCGGCTGCTCGCCGAGCGCATGGCGCGGGCGGCGGCGGCGCTCGACATCCAGACGGGCGGTGGCGAGATCCTGGCGGGGCTGCCCGTGCTGCCGCCCGTGACGGTCGCCACCGAGTCCTGGCCGCCGAACCTCCGGCTGGCCGCCGCCCGGCTGCGCGAGCGGGGCGCGGCGGTGGTGGCCGACGACGAGGAGCCGCGCCTGCCGTTCCGAACCGGTGTCTTCGACCTGGTGACGAGCCGCCATCCGGTGCGGACGTGGTGGGCGGAGATCGCCCGCGTGCTGCGGCCCGGCGGCGCGTACTTCTCGCAGCAGGTGGGCCCGCGCACGGTGTTCGAGCTGGCCGAGTTCTTCCTCGGCCCGCTGGACGGCTCCGGCCGCGACCCGGAACGGGCCAGGGCGGAGGCCGAGGCGGCCGGGCTCACCGTCGTCGACCTCAGGGCCGAGCGGCTGCGGATGGAGTTCCGGGACGTCGGCGCGGTGGTCTACTTCCTGCGCAAGGTGATCTGGATCGTGCCCGGCTTCACGGTCGCCCGCCACCGCGCGCGGCTGCGCGACCTGCACGAGCGCATCGAGGCCGAGGGCCCGTTCGTGGCCCACTCCAGCAGGTTCCTCATCGAGGCTCGTAGAGCCGTCGCTCCTGGGTGAGGGTGCGGGGGCCGCCGCCGAGGGCGTCCACGCAGAGCTGGGCGAACCAGGCGACGCCCGGCAGCCCGAGCAGCCATCCGGCCAGCGCCCAGCCCAGGTGGATGTGGGTGAGCGCCGACGCGAGCGCTCGCACCCCCTCCGCCGTGACGCCGTCGGCCCGCTCGTAGGTGATCCGGCGCAGCCCGCGCGGATGGTCCTCGGCGGCGGCGACCGCCAGCGCGACGGGCGTCCGGCGGGCGAGCCACCGCCCGACCGGCGCGCACTGCCCGCACGTCGCGGCCACGTGGACGACCGCCGCCGGCGGCGCGGCCGGCCGGAAGCGGGGCAGCCACGGCCGGACCGCCCGGCGGTACGCCCGCCACTCCTCGCCGAACCGCGCGTCGAGCTGCTCGCCCTCGTGCCAGGCGGCCAGCCCCGCGCCGTACGCGAACGCGATCGCCGCCGCGCCGAGGAAGGCCACGTCGAGGGTGGCCAGCAGCAGGTAGCCGCCGGTCATGGCGGTCTGCATCGGGTTGCGCACGTACGCGTACGGCCCGCCGGTCACCAGCCGCCGCGGCGGATCGTACGGCAGTGGCGTGCCCCGGCCGGAGACCGCGAACTCGCGCACCGCGGCCAGCCCGAGCAGGCCCGGCACCGCCATGGCCTGGGCCAGCAGGGCGAGCGCCCAGGCGGGCTGCCGCCACGCCCCCGTCAGCAGCAGCGGCAGCACCACCCCGAGCCCGCCCGCGAGCACCACCTGGGCCGCCGCCCGGGCCCGCAGCCGGCGGCTCGTCCACGTCCAGCGGGCCACCAGCAGCCCCGGCACCAGCGCGCAGGCGACCGCGGCCGACTCCCCCAGCAGCCAGTCCGGCCCGAGCACCAGCACCGGCCCGGCCATGGGCATCAGCGCCAGGTCGAGCCAGGCCAGAACGGCGGCGGTGAGCGGCACGGGCGCCCCGGGCACCGCCAGGGCCGGCACCGCGCCCCACAGCAGCGCCCACCCGAGCAGCAGGTCGACCGGCACGCCCAGCGCCACGGCGCCCTCCGCGTGGAAGCTCCACCAGCCGAGGTGGAGGGCCAGCGCGTTGACGCCGCTCAGCGCGAGCACGTTCCAGCCGGTGGCGAGGAGCGCGCCGGCGATCCGCGGCTCCTCGGGGCGCCGCACGGCGACGACGGCCGCCACGGCCAGGACCGGGCCCATGAGCGCGACCGCCCTGATCAGCGCGGCGCTCATCGCGTGAACGTCTCGGCCAGGTAGCCGGCCGCCTCGCCCAGTCCGTATCGCTGGAGGGGACCGAAGTACCAGGCCGGGTCGAAGGTCCGCCGGTAGCGCAGCGACACGGTCAGGTCCGAGCGCGTCCACGCGAACCGGGCCTCCTCCAGCTCCAGCCACCGCGCCAGCGTGCTGTCCGCCACCACGTCGAACACCACCACGCCGGCGGCCCGCTCCTTGACCCGCAGCGTCATCGAGCGCGGCTCCAGGGCGGCGCCGATGCCGAGCGACCGGCGCGGCGTGAAGGTCACCCGCCGCGTCGCGCCCACCTGGAGCCCTTGCCCCTCGGCCGTGAGCGGGCGGGGGAAGCCGAGGCGCAGGAACGCCGACTCCACCCCCCGGAACACCGGCGCCGCCGCCAGCGCCGCCTCGACGTCCGCGCCGCCGGTGGCGCGGGTGGCGCTGACCACGTTCTCCCTGGGCAGCGAGGTGGCCCCCGTGGCGCCCTCGCTGACCACGGCCAGCAGCAACGGCGCCACCAGCAGGTTCACCCCGGTGCCCCGCCGGCGGCCCCAGTCGACGAGCAGCCCGACGAAGAGCCCGACCAGGTAGAACAGCGGCGCGGCGAACACCAGGCAGACGATCCCCTCGCCCAGTAACGGCCCGGAGACGGCCAGCCCGATGGTGATCACCGCCATGATCAGCCCGGTCGCGCTCTTCGGCCGGGCCGCGAGCGCCACCGTGATCGCGATGACGGCGGGGATGCCCACGTAGAACACCGCCGTCTGCTCCAGGTGGCCGGGGTGCAGCACCCGGTAGGCGAGGAACGCGGCGAACAGGGCCGCGAGCACGCCGGCCAGCACGCGTCGCGACCTGCGCTGATGAACGGGATCCGGCTCGGCGGACATCGGCCACTCCTTGAGCGATCGGTTTAATCAAGTGATTAAACCGTATGATGAGCCCGACGGAACGTGCAAGAGGGAAGGCGCATGACGAAGCAGGCAGGGGCGGAGACGCGGGAGCGGCTCATCGAGGCCGCCGCGGAGACACTGCGCACGGAGGGCTACGCCGGCACCAGCGCCCGCACCATCGCCAAGGCCGCGGGCGTCAACTCGGCGCTGGTCTTCTACCACTTCGGCGGCGTGGACCCGCTGCTGCTCGCGGCGCTCGACCGGTCCTCCCGGCAACGGATGGCCGCCTACGAGGCCGCCGTGGCCGGCGTCCGCACGCTGGAGGAGCTCGTGGCGGTCGCCACCGAGATCTACCGGGCCGACCTGGAGGGCGGCCACATCACGCTGTTCTCGGAGCTGGTGGGGGCCAGCATCGCCCGGCCCGAGCTGCGCGAGGAGATCGTCAGGCGGTCGGAGCCGTGGATCGCGTTCGTCGAGCGCAGCCTGGAGCGGGTCATCGGCGGCTCCCCGCTGGCCAAGCTGCTGCCGCCGCGCGACCTGGCGTACGCGTCGATCACGTTCTACCTGGGCGTCAACCTCTTCACCCACCTCGACGCCGACCGGTCGCGCACCGAGGCGCTGTTCGCGCTGGCCGAACGGGTGGCGCCGCGCGCCAAGCTGCTCACCGTGCGCCTCCCCCGCCGCCGCGGCGGCGGCGCGAAGGACGAGACCGGGACCGGGGGGACATAAGTGTCACTGGCCGCATCCGGGACGCCACGTTAGGTTGCCGGTAGAGCGGCGCCGTGGCGGCGCCGCCGACAGTGGGGGGACGAGAATGCGGCAGCCCACCCGATCCCATGCCCGGCCGGCGCACCGCGCTCCGCACGCCGCGGACCCGGCCGCGCCCCGCGCCCTCGCCTTCTTCGCCGCCCCCGCCCGCTGAGCGTGCAGGCGGCCGCTCTGCTCGCGACCGGACTCGCCGCCGGTCTGCTCGCGGGCACCGCATCGTGTACGGCGGTCCAGGGCGGGCTCCTCGTGGGCCTGACGGACCGCCGCCCCTCGGGGCCGGAGCCCGACCGGCCCGCCGCGGCGCGGATGGTGATCGGGCAGCGGAGGCGCCGGTGATGACGACGGTGACGGCCTGCGCATGCGTTACGAGTTCGTGGACGACATGAAGGACATGTCCCCGCCCCTGGACATGGAGCTGATCCCGGTGACCCAGACCGTCTTCGCGGCCACGGGGGCGGGCCCGTCCTTCAGCGAGGACTACATGCCCGTCGTCTTCTCCACCCTGGCGGACGGCACGGCCTGCGTGTACGTCGGCATGCGCGCCACCCCCAAGATCGCCTGACGCCGGCGAGGAGACGTACGACCTGGCGGAGGCGATGTGGGCCACCGGACAGCCCGCTCACCCTCGCCGAGCACCCTCCACGCCGGACCCTCACCCGCCACCTGGAGCACTACGCCCGGCGTCGGTGCCATCGCCGCCCACATCGCCGCGCGTAACCACTTCACCGGGAGCAACCGCAGGCGGACGTGACCCCGCGTTCCTGTCCTGGCAGCACTGTGCCTGGCGGCGCTCGCCGACCACGCCACCGGGCTCGGGGCGAGCGTGCACATGCCCCGACTCGGGGTCGACGGCGGGAAATCATCCGCTCGGGGACGGTGCGCCAGCGTCCGTCCCGGCCGTCGGAGTCCTCGGCCGGTTCCACGTCCTGGCCGGCGACCAAAGCCAGCAGGCCCACCGCAGTGGCGGCTTGGTCGTCCAAGGGCTGCTCGGCGGCCGGCTTGGCCGAGGCGAGGATGACCGGCTCGGGCTTGCTCATCGTCCCAGGCGATGCGTGGCTTGCCCGGATCGCCGTAGTCATGGGCGGTGCAACAGTCGGCGGCGACCTGCGCGGCGCCGGGCCCGTGGCGGATCACCCGCCGGATGGCGGCGATCAGTGATCTTCTAGGCGGGATCGCGGTCGTCGTCGGCGATCGCCGCCTCGTACGCGCGCAGGGTGTCGATGAACAGGCGTCGCTCGGCGGGCGTCAGGGGTTCGAGGGCGTGCCGCCAGGCCGCAGCTCCCGGTGCCAGCCAGCCGGCGATGGCGGGCCGCCGGGCGTCGGTGATGCTGACGATGCGGCGGCGCCGGTCGGCCTCGTCCTCGCGTCGCTCCAGGACGCCCTTGCGGCTCAGCTCGCCCACCATGAGGCTGACGGTCGTCGGAGCGACCTCCAGGCGCGCGGCCAGGTCGTTCACGGTCATGGGCCCGTCGAACAGCAGGTACGACAGCAACGAGAGGTGCCGCGGCGCCAGCGCGAGCGACCGCAGCTCCTCGGGGACCTGGATCCGCTTGGCGCGCCCCACCATGCGCGGCATGAGCAGCAACATCGCCCGGATGGCGTCGTCGACCCCGGGCCCCGGCGCCTCCTCGCCGCCCTGCCGGCGCCGTCCGTCGGTTGACATGGCAGATCCCCTCTTTTAGCTTTGGATTCAAATATGCTTTGTGTTCAAAGCTTTAGGTCGTACTCGATGAATGGAGACCTACCATGCCGCACTTCCACGTGCAGATCCGCGAGGAGGCGCTCGACGGTGACGTGGAGCCCAAGCTCATCCGGGCGCTGACCGACGCGGTCGGTGCCGTGTTCGGCGAGCGGCTGCGGTCGCTGGCCGTCGTGGACCTGTTCGGCATCCCGCAGCGCCGCTGGGGGATCGGCGGCGAGCCGGCCGAGGAGACGGCGCCGGTCGTGACGCTGAACCTCCGCGAGGGGGCGTTCACCGTTCCCGGGCTCGGCGACGTCCCCGCCCGGCTGATCGCCGCCATCACCGACGCCCTTACGGAAGTCTTCGGTGAGTCCGTGCGGCCACGCGCGACCGTGCTGCTCGTGGGCGTCCCCGCGGGGCGCTCGGGAGTCGCCGGCGAGCCGGTCTGACCGCCGGGGAGTCAGGAGCCGGCCGGCGGCGGGCCGGGGTTCAGGAGGCGAGGCCGGCCGTGGCGCGGGACCGGCCGCGGACGATGTCGGTCGCGGCGACCGCGGCGAGGACCAGCGCGGCGACGACCGCCAGCACCAGCGGCGGCACGAGACCGGGCGCGAGCGCCACGAGCAGCCCGGCCGCCGCCAGGACGCCGATCCCGGCGACGCGGTTGGCCGGCACCCGCCCGAACACGGCCTTCTGGAACAGCGCGTGCCCCGCCAGGAACAGCGCCGGACCGCCCAGCACCGTCAGGGCCGTGCCGGCGGAGATCCCGTCGAGCGGGTGCGCGATCACCAGCTCGTCGCCCACGGCCGCCACGATGATCCCGGCGACCATGGGGATGTGGATGTAGGTGTACGCGGACCTGCCGAGCCGCCCGGTGTCGCTGGACCGGGCGGTGGCCTCGGCCGCCTTCTCGGCGGTCTGGTGGAAGTACACCCACCACGTCGCCACGCTGGCCAGGAACGCGACGGTGAACGCGGCGACCGTGGCGGCGTCCAGGTGCGGATGCTCGGCCAGCGTCACCCCGGTCACCAGCACCGACTCGCCCAGCGCGATGATGACGAAGAGCTGACAGCGCTCGGCCATGTGGGCGCCGTCGATCGTCCAGTCGGCAGGCGTCACGGCGCCGAGGATCGGCATGCGATAGCCGAGCCACGGCGCCGCGTACTCCACGAGCAGGGCGGCCGTCCACAGAACCGCCTGGGCCGTCCCGCCGAGCGCGGCGCCCGCGATCCAGAGCACCGCGCTGACCGCGTGGTAGGCCAGGACCAGCCGGAACGTCCGCCCGATCGGGAACGCGCGGGCCGCCACCGTCACCACGATCGTCCGCCCCACCTGGAGCGCCACGTACGCGCCGGCGAACCACCAGGCCCGCGGGCCGAACGCCTGCGGCAGCGCCGCCGCCATGACCAGCCCGGCCAGCATGGCCCCGGTCAGTGTCAGCCGCAGGACCGGGTGGTCGGGGTCGCAGTAGTTCGTGGTCCAGGTGGTGTACATCCAGGCCCACCACACGGCCAGCGTCAGCAGCAGCGTCTGCGCCGCCCCGGCCGCGTCGAGGTGGTTGAGGAGCAGGTGGGACAGCTGGGTGATGGCGAACACGTACACAAGATCGAAGAACAGCTCGACCGGCATGACCCGGGCTGCCTCGCCGCGGGGGCGAAGGATCGGCGCTGGCACTGGTTTCCTCCACAAACGCGCAGGCGAATTCGTTATGTCGCCAATGACAGCTCATCGTAGGGGTCGGGAGATCGTCCACGCGTCGCCGTCCCAGGTCGTCGTCCCGGTGTACGGCCGGCTACTCCCGGCGGCGTAACCGGGACGGTCCCGCTGCCCCCCTCGGGGTAGGCACGGAAGCCTCCGCTGGCCGGACGCGCGGCGACCGGCCGAGCGGGACGATGGCGGTCGTCACGGGCGGCACGCCGCCCACACTCCCGCACTCCCCGGAGGAGACCCCGTGTTCCTACGTGTCGCGATGCTGCTGCAGACCCTCGCGCTCCTCGTCCAGGCGGTCACGGCCGGCCTGCTGCTGTCCTCACCCGGTGGGCGCGAGCTGCACGGCGCGTCCGCGGTCGGGGTCGTCGTCACGGTGCTGCTGCACCTGGTGGCGGCCATCATGACGCGACGGCTCGCCGTCATCATGCCGGCGGTGGGGATGCTGGTGTTGACGCTCGTGCAGGCGGCGCTCGGCATGGCGCACGCCAAGGTCCTGCACGTGCCGATCGGCGTGCTGATGTTCGGCGGCAGCATGCTCCAGCTCGGCCGCGTCTGGACCGGCCGCCTCGACCGCGCCCCGGCCGGCACCACGAACGACTCCACAGGGGGTGTCAGGGCCGCGACGTGAAGCCCTTCCTGGCCGAGCGGCTGCCGAGCTGGTTGTCCAGGATGCCGGCGGGGTCTGCGGACTTTCGCGACGTGAGCGCTTTCGTGGTGTCCAGCTGAGGGATGCGGGACCATGGCGAGCGACATGGTGGAAGCGCCCGCGGCACGAGCTCGTCCGAGCACGTGTGGCGGCCGTCAAGAAGGGCGCGGGCTGCGAACGAGGCTCGCTCTCCTAGGGCGTGTCTGCAAGATCAACCCATGGCCGGTTCTGGCCGCTGTTCTGGCTGTGCCTGCTCGTTTGCTGTCTCGGATGACCGGGGCGCTTTCGATGTGCCGCACTCCTGGCAGGCTGCCGATGCCGCCCTCGAGGTAGTCGTAGAGCGCGCCGGCGTCGCGGCAGGCGACGAACATCAGCAGGTTGGTCGGGCCGGTGGTGGCGGCGGCGAAGGCGACCTCGGGATGCGTGGCCACCGCCTGGGCCGTGCGGCGCAGGGCGGAGGGTTCGACGGTCAGCCAGAGGATCGCGACCATCTCGAAGCCCAGGAGCAGGGGGTCGATGTCCACGTCGAAGAACAGCACGCCGGAGTCGCGCAGGTGGTCCAGCCTGCGCTTGGCCGTCGCCGGAGACCAGCCGGTGGCCCGGGCCAGCTCCGGGTATCCAGCGCGGCCGTCCCGAGCCAGGACCGCCAGCAGGTGATCATCGCCTTCGTCCAGGACGACCCGCTCCCGCTGAGTCCCTGGTGCGTGCTGCGGGGCCAGCGCGGCGATCTGCTCGCACGTGAGCGAGTCGGCTCTGCCGTGCCAGCCGGTGGGGCCGCCGGCGAAGACCCGCAGCAGGCAGTGCGCCGTCACTCCGACCACCCGCGGTGTGCGGGGCAACTGGCCCAGCAGCAGCGCATCGCGCTCGCGGAAGCTGCGTGCCCGCACCACGCAGACGATCTGGGTGCCGCCGGAGGTGAGGCTGACCCAGGAGGTGTCCGCTCGGCGGGCCAGCGCTTCGGCGATGGGCACAGCCGCGTCGGGCACGACCTGGATCCGGACGAACCACTCCGCCCAGCCCAGCCGTAGCGCCTGGACCTGACCGATGACCTGCAGCAGCCCTGCGGAGCGAAGCCTTTGGTAGCGGCGTGTCACTGTCTGGTCGGACACCCCCAGCACCGACGCGATACGGCCGAAGGGCGCGCGGCCGTCCACGTGCAGGGCGTGGACGATGGCGCGATCGAGCTTGTCCAGGACCGGGGCGGTCACCGTGGTCAGGCCAGCGTGATGTGCTCGACGTGAGGGAAGGCGGGCCAGCCGGGCGAGCCGTCGCGGACGAAGGCCGTCCAGGCGCCCTGCACGTACGCCACGAGTCGCTCAAGCTGCGCAGGTTCGGCGCCGGCCAGCATCGGGGAGGCATGCCAGGCGGGCAGATTGCCGAAGACGAACGGCAGTTCGATGCAGTGACAGGCGCCGAACGGGCTGCCCGGCGGTGACCAGTCGAACTGGTAGAGGTGGGCCGAGCGGGCTCGGCCGGCCAGGCGCAGGTTGCCGTCACGGAACAGTCGCGCGGTGAGTTCGGCCTCAGCTTGGGGGAAGAAGGCCCGGGCCTCGTCCCGGGTGGTGCCCATCAGCATGGGCACCTCCTCCCGGGGGCCGGTGGTCAGGTCGGCCGGCACGCCGTCGGCGGCGACCAGCTGGAAGGGCGGCGTCACCCTGCCGGACTGCGCGATGCGGCGGGCGACCTGCTCCTGGGCGCCGAGCAGGTCGGCGAGTGGTACGGTGCGCAGCCGTTCGGCGTCGCCGGGGCGCAGTTCGAGGATGTCCAGGAACGTTTGGCCGATCTCGGCGGCCTCGCCGATGCCGTACGGCTGTACGCCGGCCGGTGTGCTCTGCAGAATGACTTGCCCGAACAGGTCACGGCCGGGCAGCGCCAGCGCGGACATCGCTCCGGCGGACTGGCCGGCCAGGGTGATGCGAGCCGGGTCACCGCCGAAGGCCGAGATGTTCTCCCTCACCCAGCGCAGGGCGGCGATCTGGTCGAGCAGGCCGAGGTTGGCCGGGGGGAACTGCGGCGTCAGATACAGGTAGCCCAAGGCGCCCAGCCGGTAGTTGACGGTGACGACCACCATCCGGCCACGTTCGGCCAGCAGCGCGCCGTCGTACCAGGATTGGGCACCGGAACCGGTCAGGAAGCCGCCACCGTGCAGCCACACCAGGACCGGCAACCCGCTGCCGCCCGGTGTCCACACATTGAGTGACAGGCAGTCCTCACCCTGGCGGAGATCGCTGCCAGGGCCGAGGGCACGCTCGAGCCGCGACGTGCGCGGCTGCGGGGCTGCCAGACCCGGTTGGACGGCATCCAGCACGCCGTTCCACCGCGTCGGCTGCGGCGCGGCGAACCGCTCGGCGCGAGCGTAGGGGATGCCGAGGAAGGTGGTGACCGCGCCGTTCGCGGGGACGCCACGCAGCGCCCCGGCGGGTGCGTGGATCAGGCCGGTCACCGGTCACACCTCCAGGAAGGCCAGTGCGGCGCCACGAGCCTGGGCGGCGCCGACGAAGAACCCGCCAGGTATGTCGCCCGTGGTGAACCCGTTGCCCTCCACCAGATCGCGGGCCGCCTGCACGTCACGTACGGACACGGCTTGCCCGGCCATGTACGGCAGTGCGGGCACCGGCTCGCCGGGCATCATCGCGCGGAAGGCGGACACCGCGACGACCTCCACCCTGCCCAGCGGCAGTGGCAGCACGTGCACCGGTCCCTCGATCGTCGGTTCGGTGGCCAGGATGAGGGCGTAGCGGGCGACGGTGGGCTCCAGGTCGGCGTCGTCGACCACGAGCAGCACGCTGTACAGGCCGGTGGCGCCGTTGGCGTGCTCCAGGTAGCGCGGCTGGTGGATCAGTTCAGGGGTCAGGTGGTACGCGGCGTGGATCAGCCCTTCGGGTGTGAGCGCCCGGTCGAGGTGGACCGCCTGGAAGCGGGCGCTCTCCACACCGTCGAGGGTGTCCACGTCCCGCTGCAGCGGCAGCACTCCGGAGGAGGACAGGCCGGCCGTGCGCAGGCGCTTTTCGGCGGTTTCGATGTCGGTGCAGCCGAAGGAGTAGCCGTGCAGGCCCTCGTACTGGGCGATGAGCGGGCGGATGTTCCAGGGGTCGACCGAGCCGTCCCCGTACAGGCCGAGCAGTTCCAGGTAGGTGCGGCCGAACAGGGCGCACCGGTTGCCGGCACCCATCGGCCTGCGCTCGCCGCCGGGGCGGTCGGAGCCCATGTGCATGGACAGCGGGCTGAGCGTGAAGCCCAGCGCCTCGTAGGCCGCCGCGGTGGCGTCCATGTCGGTGGTGTAGAGGACGGAGTGGTCGATCCGGTCGATGTCACGAGTGATCATGGGTGACAGGCTGCCGCCCGGCAGACGCCGGTTCCAGCCAACGGGGTGGGATCGACGTCTTTCGACATTCAAGGCCCCCATCCTGATGGAATCCCACGCGCGATCGAGGCGCAGTCGCCGCCGTTCTGGTCCGGGACATTGTGCGCACGTGCTCGAACTTGTCAGCGGGTTGTCACTGTGGTGTCAGCGCGCTTGGCCAGATTTCACGACGTAGAGCACGGGACAGGCGTAACGGAAGGGCAGGAAGCAATGACTCTCAGGGGTAAGACGGCGCTGGTGACCGGGGCCTCGCGGGGCATCGGCCGGGCCATCGCGCAGCGGCTGGCAGCCGACGGCGCGCTGGTGGTCGTGCATTACGGGTCCAATGAGGCGGCCGCCCAGGAGACCGTCTCCTTGATTGAGAACACTGGCGGAAACGCCTTCGCCGTCCGGGCGGAGCTGGGCGTTCCCGCCGACGTGGACACACTGTTCGCCGGGCTGGAAGCCGGGCTGCGCGAACGGACCGGGCGGGTGCGGCTGGACATCGTGGTCAACAACGCCGCCACCGGCGCCCCGGGGTCGATCGAGTCGATCAGCCCCGCGGAGTTCGACCGGCTGTTCGCCGTCAACACCAAGGCACCGTTGTTCATCGCCCAGCGAGCGCTTCCCCTGATGAACGACGGCGGCCGCATCGTCAACGTGTCCTCGGCGGCGACCCGGATCGCGCTGCCGGAACTGGCGTACGCGATGAGCAAGGCCGCCGTGAATGTCTTCGGCCGCACCCTGGCCAACGCGGTGGGGGCCCGCGGCATCACCGTGAACACCGTCACCCCGGGCCCCACCGAGACCGACGCCAACCCGTGGATGCGCGGGAACCCCCAGGCCCAGAAGATGGTCGCGAGCAGCAACGCGATCCCCCGGGTCGGCCGGCCCGAGGACATCGCCGACGTGGTGGGCTTCCTGGCCTCTGACGCGGGCCGCTGGGTCACCGGGCAGGTCATCGACGCCTCCGGCGGCTGCTTCCTCGGCCCGCACATGTAAGTGACCGACTGCAAGCTCCCGGCCGGGTTCGAAGACAGACGCTGAAGTTCACCGCCACTCCTGCCGCGCCGCAGCAGCCGCGCCTAGGACGGGCCGGAAGGCGCCTGCTCCCGCTCGATGCGGCGGTAGACGTTGTCGCGCAGGCGCAGCACCACCGCCGCCAGGAGCGCCGCCGTCAGCGAGCCGGCGAGCACGGCGATCTTGACGTGGGCGTCGCCCTGGCTGCCTGCGCCGAAGGCCAGCTCGCCGATGAGCAGCGACACGGTGAACCCGATGCCGGCCAGCAGCGCCAGCCCCAGCACGTCCACCCAGGCCAGGCTCTCGTCCAGCTCGGCGTGCGTGAACCGGGACACCAGCCAGGTGGCGGCCATGACGCCCAGCGGCTTGCCGACGATCAGTCCGGCGGCGACGCCGAGGGCGACCGGGTCGGCCATCGTCCGGACCAGCCCGTCCGGCCCGCCGATCGCCACCCCCGCCGACAGGAACGCGAACACCGGCACGGCCACCCCCGCCGACAACGGCCTGAACCGGTGCTCGAAGTGCTCCGCCGGGGCGGTCGCCCCGGCCCGGCGGCCGGAGGAAGAGGTGGGAACGGTGAAGGCGAGCAGCACTCCGGCCACCGTGGCGTGAACGCCGGAGGCGTGCACCAGGGCCCAGGTGAGCGCCGCCAGCGGCAGCAGCAGCCACCAGGCGCGCACGTCCCGCCGTACGAGGAGGGCGAAGACGGCCAGCGGCACGGCGGCGCCGAGCAGCGGGAGCGGCGCGAGCCGTTCGGTGTAGAAGACCGCGATGATCACGATGGCGAGCAGGTCGTCCACCACGGCCAGGGTGAGCAGGAACGTGCGCAGCGCGGCCGGCAGGTGCCGGCCGATCACCGCGAGCACCGCCAGCGCGAAGGCGATGTCGGTGGCGGTCGGGATCGCCCATCCCCGCGCGGCGTCGGCGGCGCCGGCGACGGAGGTCGTGACCAGGTACGCCACGGCGGGGACGAGCACGCCGCCCATGGCGGCGGCGACGGGGACCGCCGCGCGCCGCGGGTCGCGCAGGTCACCGGCCGTGAACTCGCGCTTGAGCTCCAGGCCGGCCACGAAGAAGAAGATCGCCAGCAGGCCGTCGGCCGCCCAGGCGGCCAGGCTGAGGTCCAGGTGAAGGGCGGCGGGCCCGATCCGGAACGACCGCAGCGCCTCGTAGGCTCCACCCCACGGTGAGTTGGCCCACACCAGGCCGAGCAGGGCGCCGGCGAGCAGGAGCGCGCCGCCGATGGTCTCGGTGCGCAGGACGTCGGCGATGCGGCGGGACTCGGCCCGTGAGCCGCGGCCGAACAGGCGCAGGACACGGGAGGACGACGGCGGCCTGCGGGTCAAGGAGAACTCCTGGGAAGGGTCGGCTGTAGAACAAGCCGACCAGACTTCCCGGCACACCAGCGGCAATCTTACCCAGAGAGGCAGCAAACATGCGGATCAGGGCTTGAAGCGGTAGCCCATGCCCGGCTCGGTCAGCAGGTGGACGGGGCGGGCCGGGTCGCGTTCGAGCTTCTTGCGCAGCTGGGCCATGTACTGGCGCAGGTAGTGCGTCTCCTTGACGTGGGCGCCACCCCACACCTCGGCCAGCATCTGGCGCTGGCTGATCAGCCGGTCGGGGTTGCGCACCAGCAGCTCCACCATGCGCCACTCGGTCGGCGTCAGCCGCACCCCGCCGGAGACCCGCTTGGCCACCAGGTCCACGACGTGGTCGCCGACAGCGACCGAGGTGGCCTCCGGCTCGTGGCCGCCGGCCCGGCGGGTGGCGGCGCGGATGCGGGCGAGCAGCTCGTCCACGGCGAAGGGCTTGGTGACGTAGTCGTCGGCCCCCGCGTCCAGGGCCTCCACCTTGTCGGCGCTGCCCGCCCGTCCCGACAGCACGAGGATCGGCAGCGAGGTCCACCCGCGCAGGCCGTGGATGACGTCCACGCCGTCGAGATCCGGCAGGCCCAGGTCGAGGATCACCAGGTCGGGGCGCCAGTCGGCGGCCTGGCGCAGCGCCGAGGCGCCGTCGGCGGCGACGGCGACCTCGTAGTGGCGGGCGGCGAGGTTGATCCGCAGCGCCCGGAGGATCTGCGGCTCGTCGTCCACGATGAGGATACGGGTCATGGCACCTTCGTAGGGGGCGGGGGCAGGCACGCGGGCAGGGTGAGGACCATGGTCAGGCCGCCGCCGGGCGTCTCGTCGGGGACCAGCGTGCCGCCCATGGCCTCGGCCAGGCCACGGGACAGGGCCAGGCCCAGGCCGGGACCGGTGTGGTTGTCGCGGTCGCCGAGCCGCTGGAACGGCAGGAACATGCGGTCGTGCGCGTCGCGCGGCACGCCGGGGCCGCGGTCGACGACGCGGATCTGCACCTGCTCGCCGTGGCTGCTGGCGGTGACGAGGACCTTCTCCGCGGGCGGGCTGTAGCGGACGGCGTTGGAGACGAGGTTGACGAGGATCCGCTCCAGCAGCGCCGGGTCGGTGAGGACCTCGGGCAGCTCGAAGGAGATGGTGTCCTCGACGCGGCGGGCGAGCGGCCCGAGCTCGTCGACGGCCAGCGGCACGACCTCGTCCAGCGCCACCGGCTGGAGGGACAGCCCGAGCGCGCCGGCCTGCAGGCGGCTCATGTCGAGCAGGTTCGCGACGAGCCGGTCCAGCGTGGTCAGCGACTCGTCGGCGGTGGCCAGCAGCTCCGCGCGGTCCTCGGGCGACCAGTCGATCTCGGTGCCGCGCAGGCTCTCGACGGCCGCCTTGGCCGAGGCGAGGGGGGTGCGCAGGTCGTGGCTGACGGCGGCGAGCAGCGCGGTGCGCATCCGGTCGGCCTCGGCCAGCGGCTCGGCGCGGGCGGCCTGCTCGCGCAGCCGTTCCTGGCGCAGCGCGACGGCGGCCTCGGCGGCGAACGCCTCCAGCACCCGGCGGTCGGCCGCGTCGAGCAGCCGGCCGCGGGCGGCCAGGACGAGGCTGTCGTCCACGGCCACGTCGGTGTCGGCGACGCCCGGGCAGGTGGCGGGCCGGCCGCCGGAGGTGGCGACGATGTGCCACGCCTCCGGCTGTGCCTGGTCGTCGGGGGTGGGCTCGCCGGCTCGTTCGAGGAGCGTGACGGAGGACAGTCCGAACGTCTCGCGCAGCCGTCCCAGCAGCGAGGGCAGCGCGGAGTCGCCGCGCAGCACGTGACCGGCCAGCGTGGACAGCAGCTCGGCGTCGGCGCCGGCGCGGGCCGCCTCCCGCGTGCGGCGGGCGGCCACGTCCACGATCGCGCTGACCGCGGCGGCGACCACGACGAACACCATCAGCGCCAGCAGCGCCTCAGGATCGGAGACGAGCAGGGTCCGGTAGGGGTTGGTGAAGAAGTAGTTGAGCAGCAGGAACCCGCCGACGGCCGCGCCCATCGCCGGCCACAGCCCGCCGACGAGCGCCACCGCGATCACCCACATCTGGAACAGCAGGATCTGGCTCGGCAGCCCCAGCGTGTCGCGCAGACCGTGCAGGACGGCCGTGAGGACGGGCAGGCCGAGGGCGGTCATCGCCCAGCCGAGCAGCCGGCGCCGCCGCGTCAGCGCCGCCCCGCTCCGGGACGGGCGGCGGCCCTTGCTGGCCCGCTCGTGGGTGATCATGTGGACGTCGATGGGGCCCGACAGGGCCGTGGTCGTCACCCCCACCCCCGGCGACAGGAGCTGGGCGAAGCGGCCACGCCGGGAGGCCCCCAGCACGAGCTGGGTGGCGTTGACGCCCCGGGCGAAGTCCAGCAGGGCGCGGGGCACGTCGTCGCCGACGACCTGGTGGTAGGTGCCGCCCATGCTCTCCACCAGCGTCCGCTGCCGGGCCAGGTGCGCGGGGTCGGCGCCGGTCAGCCCGTCGCCGGTGGTCACGTGCAGGGCCAGCAGGTCGGCTCCCTTGGTACGGCCGGCGATGCGGGCGGCGCGCCGTACCAGGGTGTCGCCCTCCGGACCGCCGGTCAGGGCGACCACGACCCGCTCGCGCGCCTCCCACGTGCCCTCGATGCCGTGGTCGGCGCGGTAGCGGTCGAGCTGCTCGTCCACCTTCCCGGCGACCCACAGCAGCGCCAGCTCCCGCAGCGCGGTGAGGTTGCCGACGCGGAAGTAGTTCGACAGCGCCGCGTCCACCTTCTCGGGCGCGTAGACGTTGCCGTGGGCCATCCGGCGGCGCAGCGCCTCGGGTGACATGTCCACCAGCTCGACCTGGTCGGCCCTGCGCACCACCTCGTCCGGTACGGTCTCGCGCTGCGGCACGCCGGTGATGTCGCGGACGACGTCGTTGAGCGACTCCAGGTGCTGGATGTTGACCGTGGAGACCACGTCGATGCCGGCGTCCAGCAGCTCGTCCACGTCCTGCCACCGCTTGGCGTTGCGGGAGCCGGGCACGTTGGTGTGGGCCAGCTCGTCCACCAGCGCGACGCGGGGGCGGCGGGCGACGACCGCGTCGACGTCCAGCTCGGTGAACTCCGCGCCGCGGTGGACCAGGGTCCGGCGGGGGACGACCTCCATGCCGTCCAGCAGCTCGGCGGTGCGGGCGCGGCCGTGCGTCTCGACGTACCCGACGACGACGTCCCGGCCGCGCGCCATCGCGCGGCGGCCCTCGCAGAGCATCGCGTACGTCTTGCCGACGCCGGGAGCCGCGCCCAGGTAGACCCGCAGCCGTCCCCGTGGCACCGCTCCTCACCCCCTCGGCCGGTCGAGCGCCAGGTTGAGCTCCAGCACGTTCACGACCGGCTCGCCCATGAAGCCCAGGCTACGACCGGTGGTGTGCCGCCTGATCAGCTCCTCCACCCGCTGGAGCGGCAGGCCGCGCTCCTTGGCCACGCGCGGCGCCTGCACCTCGGCGTACGCCACCGAGATGTGCGGGTCGAGCCCGGAGCCGGAGGCCGTCACCGCGTCGGCGGGCACCTCGGCGCGGGGGACGCTCCCGCGGACCGGGACGGTGCGGCCGGCCGCGTAGTCCTCGCCCGGCCTGGCGCACTCGACCTTGACCCCCCGGTACGAGGCGAGGAACGGCGTGGCCGGACAGACCTGGTTGACGCTGACGGCGCGGTGCGGGACGCCGACGGCCGGGAACACCTTCAGCACGGCCCCCACGCCGTCGGGCGTGCAGTACGGCCGCGCCCCGGAGACGCCCTCCAGCTCACCGGCCGCCCTGGAGCGGGCGCACACCTGCGTGAGCAGCGACGTCCTGCCCTTCTCGCCGGGCGCGGGCAGGACGTCCACGACGTCCTCCGGTCCGAGGTTGCTCGCGCCGGTCGCGAGCGGGTCGTAGCCGTCGCCCGCGGCGGACGGGCGGCTCTGGAAGTACGTCCTGACCGGGTGGCCGGCGGCGTCGGTGAAGGACTGGCCGACCAGGGCGCTGCCCACGGTCCGGCCGTCGCGCTGCACGAGGGAGCCGTCCGCCCGGCCCGGCATGAGCCGGGCCAGTCCGGTGACCGCGAGCGGATAGACGACGCCGGTCACCAGCGTCAGGACGAGCAGCGCGCGCAGCGCCGCGAGGAGGCGGCGGAGCGGGCCTGGCAGGCGGTTCATGACATCCCCGGTAGGAGCTGGACGAGCAGGTCGATGATTTTGATGCCGGCGAACGGCACCACGATGCCGCCCAGGCCGTACACGGCCAGGTTGCGGCTGAGCAGCCGGGACGCGCCGGCCGGCCGGTAGCGCACGCCGCGCAGCGCGAGCGGGATGAGCGCCACGATGACGAGCGCGTTGAAGATCACCGCGGACAGCACCGCCGACTGCGGGCTGGCCAGCCGCATGACGTTGAGCAGGTCCAGGCCCGGGTAGACGGCGGCGAACATCGCGGGCACGATCGCGAAGTACTTGGCTATGTCGTTGGCGATGGAGAACGTGGTCAGCGCGCCCCGGGTGATGAGCAGCTGCTTGCCGATCTCCACGATCTCGATGAGCTTGGTCGGGTCGGAGTCGAGGTCGACCATGTTGCCGGCCTCCTTGGCGGCGGAGGTGCCGGTGTTCATGGCCACTCCGACGTCCGACTGGGCGAGGGCTGGGGCGTCGTTGGTGCCGTCGCCGGTCATGGCGACCAGCCGCCCGCCCGCCTGCTCCTTCCTGATGAGGGCCAGCTTGTCCTCGGGCGTGGCCTCGGCGAGGAAGTCGTCCACCCCGGCCTCCTCGGCGATGGCCCTGGCGGTCAGCGGGTTGTCGCCTGTGATCATGACGGTGCGGATGCCCATGCGGCGCATCTCGTCGAACCGATCGCGCATGCCGTGCTTGACCACGTCCTTGAGGTGGACGACGCCGAGCACCCGGCCCTGCTCCGCGACGACCAGCGGGGTGCCGCCGCTCGCGGAGATGCCGTCCACGAGGTGGCCGATCTGGTCGGTGGGGTGGCCGCCGTGGTCGCGCACCCACTTCATGACCGCGGTGGCCGCGCCCTTGCGGATCTGGTGCCCGTCCAGGTCCACGCCCGACATGCGGGTCTGGGCGGTGAACGGCACCCAGTGGGCGCGGGCCAGCTCGCCGGGGGCCCGCTCGCGCAGGCCGTACGCCTGCTTGGCGAACACGACGATCGAACGGCCCTCGGGGGTCTCGTCGGCGAGGCTGGACAGCTGAGCGGCGCGCGCCAGCTCCAGCTCCGTCACCCCGGGCACCGGGACGAACTCCGCCGCCTGCCGGTTGCCGAGCGTGATCGTGCCGGTCTTGTCCAGCAGCAGCGTGGAGACGTCGCCGGCCGCCTCGACCGCCCGGCCGCTCATGGCGAGCACGTTGCGCTGGACGAGCCGGTCCATGCCGGCGATGCCGATGGCCGACAGCAGCGCCCCGATGGTGGTCGGGATGAGGCAGACCACCAGCGACACCAGCACGATCCCGGTGACGCCGTCGCCGTCGAGCGCGATCGAGTCGGGGACGCCGGGGTTGACGGCCTTGGCGTAGATGGCCAGCGGCTGCATGGAGACCGTGACCACCAGGAAGATGATCGTCAGCGCGGCCAGCAGGATGTTCAGCGCGATCTCGTTGGGCGTCTTCTGCCGGTTGGCGCCCTCCACCAGGGCGATCATCCGGTCCACGAAGCTCTCGCCCGGCCTCTGGGTGATCTTGACGATGATGCGGTCGGACAGGACCTTGGTGCCGCCGGTGACCGCCGACCGGTCGCCGCCCGACTCGCGGATCACGGGCGCGGACTCGCCGGTGATGGCTGACTCGTCCACGCTGGCGATGCCCTCGACCACGTCGCCGTCGCCGGGGACGACCTCCCCGGCCTCGACCACGACCAGGTCGCCCTGCCGCAGCTCGGGCGCGGCGACGCTCTCCCACTCGGCCGCGTCCGGGCTCGCCACGCGGCGGGCCACGGTGTCGCGCTTGGCGGCGCGGAGCGTGGCGGCCTGGGCCTTGCCGCGCCCCTCCGCGACGGCCTCGGCCAGGTTGGCGAACACGACGGTCAGCCACAGCCACACGACCACGGCCCAGGCGAACGACGACGGCGTGAGCACGGCGAGCACCGTGGTGAAGGCGGCGCCGACCTCCACGATGAACATGACCGGGTTGCGCCACATGGTGGCGGGGTTGAGCTTGCGCAGCGCGTCCGGCAGCGACCTGAGCAGCTGGCGCGGGTCGAACAGGCCGCCGCCCTTGGCGGGCTGACGGCCGGCCAGGGCGCGTCCGGCGCCGGCGGGGTTCGCGGTCATCGCTGGATCCCTTCCGCCAGCGGCCCCAGTGCCAGCGCGGGCAGGAAGGTGAGGGCGACGAGGACGACCGTGACGCCGACGAGCATGCCGGCGAACTGCGGCCGGTGCGTGGGCAGCGTCCCGGCCGAGACGGGGACCGGCGCCTGCCCGGCCAGCGAGCCGGCCAGCGCCAGCACCAGCACGATCGGCAGGAAGCGGCCCAGGGCCATGCAGAGGCCGAGCGTCGTGTTGTGGAAGACCGTGTCGACGCTCACGCCGGCGAACGCGGAGCCGTTGTTGTTGGAGGCGGAGGTGTAGGCGTACAGGATCTCCGAGAAGCCGTGCGGGCCGGTGTTGAGCATCGCCGACCTGCCTACCGGAGTGGCCATGGCCACGGCCGTGCCGGTCAGGACCAGCACCGGGGTCACCAGGAAGTACAGCGAGGCGAGCTTGATCTCCCGGGCGCCGATGCGCTTGCCCAGGTACTCGGGGGTGCGGCCGACCATGAGCCCGGCCACGAAGACGGTGACCACCGCGAGCACCAGGATGCCGTACAGGCCGGCCCCGACGCCGCCGGGCGCCACCTCCCCGAGCAGCATGTTGAAGATCAGCATGCCGCCGCCGAGCGCGGTGTAGGAGTCGTGGAAGGAGTTCACCGAGCCGGTGCTGGTCAGCGTGGTGGCGGAGGCGAACAGGGCCGAGTCCGGGACGCCGAAGCGGGCCTCCCTGCCCTCCATGGCGGCGCCGATCGCCTGCGGCACCGTGCCGCCGGCGCTCTGCTCCGCCCAGGTGGTCACGGCCACGCTGACGGCGAACAAGGTCGCCATCACCGCCGCGATCGCGTAGCCCTGCCTGTTGTCGCCCACCATGCGGCCGAACGTGCGCGGCAGGCAGGAGGCGATGAGCAGCAGCAGGAGGATCTGGATCCAGTTCGTCCAGGCCGTCGGGTTCTCGAACGGGTGGGCCGAGTTGGCGTTGAAGACGCCGCCGCCGTTGGTGCCCAGGTCCTTGATCGCCTCCTGCGACGCCGCGGCGGCCGGGGTGAACGTCTGCTGCCCGCCCGTCAGCGTGGCCCAGGAGACATGGTCGCCGAAGGTCTGGATCGCGCCGCCGGCCACCAGTGCCAGCGCGGCCACGAAGGCGATGGGCAGCAGGATCCTGACGGTGCCGCGGACCAGGTCCACCCAGAAGTTGCCCAGGCTGTCGCTGCTGTTCCTGGCGAAGCCGCGCACCAGCGCGATCGCGACCGCCAGGCCGACGGCCGCCGAGACGAAGTTCTGCACGGCCAGACCGGCCGTCTGCACGACGTGGCCCATCGTGGACTCGCCCGGGTACGCCTGCCAGTTCGTGTTCGTCACGAAGCTGACAGCGGTGTTCCAGGCGAGGTCGGGGGCCACGGGCTTCATGCCGAGGCTCAGCGGCAGGTGGTTCTGGAGGCGTTGCAGGCCGTACAGGAACAGGATCGAGACGACCGAGAACGCGAGCACGCTGCGCGCGTAGACGGCCCAGCGCTGCTCGCCGTCCGGCTTGACACCTGCCAGCCGGTAGAACGCCAGCTCGGCCCGCGAGTGCCTGGTGCTGGTGTAGACCCGGTACATGTAGTCGCCGAGCGGCCGGTAGCAGATCGCCAGGGCGAGCAGGATCGAGGCGATGAACACGATCCCGGCCAGGGACGAGGGCATCAGAAGCGCTCCGGGAACAGCAGGGCCACGACCATGAGCACCACCAGGACGGCGGCGAGCGCCAGCCCCGCGGCGTTGACGGCGTTCACAGCCGCTCCACCGCCTTGACGGCCAGGCCCAGGACCACGAAGACCGCGATCACCAGGGCCAGGTAGACGACGTCCGCCATCCCAGCTCCTCATTTCCGGATATATCCGGCCGTCCCACTGAACGGCCCCATGACGAGCTAAGCGCGACATTTGGCGGGTTCTGCGAATCTTGACGGATTTCATACGCCAGCTGCGCGAATGTTGACGAGATCCCTACGCGACCCGCTGCCCTGACTCGCGGCGTGACGACAGCCGGGGTCGTGGCCCGTGGATGTGCTAGGCTGAACTCAGTTGCAGTTGAGGTACCCATACGAACGTGTGCGCCTGACGGTATGTAACCTTCAGGCGTATTTTTGTTTGCCGGTCATCTCCGGATGGGCTCATTACGGCGACGCGGCGTCCGCACACGGCGGACACCGGCCCTGCCAACCAGAAGGAGATCGACATGGCTAACGGAACCGTGAAGTGGTTCAACGCGGAAAAGGGCTTCGGCTTCATCGAGCAGGACGGCGGCGGCGCCGACGTCTTCGCCCACTACTCCAACATCGTCTCCCAGGGCGGCTACCGCGAGCTGCGTGAGGGCCAGCGCGTGGCCTTCGACATCACCCAGGGACAGAAGGGCCCGCAGGCCGAGAACATCGTTCCCGCCTGACCCAGGGCACACCCGAGCCGGGGCTCGCACCTTCACCGGTGCGGGTCCCGGCTTGTTTGTGTGTCCGGCCGGGTCCGGTGGGCTGCGTTCCCCGCCACACCAGCGGGTCAGGGTGCCGGTCGCTGTACGTGATCTCCCCTGCGCCGCAGGCAAACCTTACAGCTCGTTTGAAGCTTCGCGAAGAGGCACCGTAAGATGCCAACCGGCATTAGACGGACGAAAGGTTCCTCTGTGACGGATGCGTTCGAAGGCGAGATCGGAAGGCTCGCTGGTGAGATCAATCAGCAGTTGGCGCGTATTCGCGAGGCATACGAAGAACTCTCCGCCACGGAGCACACGGCATGTTCCACGGACGGGATGGTCAGCGTGACTGTCGGCCGCCACGGTCAGTTACGCGGCATCGAGCTGAACCCCCGGGCATATCGCACCCTGTCTCCCTCGCAGCTGGCCGACGCGATCATGCGGCAGGCCGACAAGGCCACCGCCGCGGTCTCGGAGCGGAGCAAGCAGCTCTTGAAGCCCCTCATGCCGGAGGGCATGCCGTACCAGGAGGTCTTCGGAGAGCGGGACATGCTCGACGCGTTCTTCCCCAGCCCCGTGAAGCCGGCCCCGTGAGCGGCTACTTCGTGCGGTTCGAGGCGCTGCGCCGACGGGCCAAGGCCTACGACCAGCTCGCGCACGACGCGGAGGAGGTGCGTGCCGACCTCCGCGCCGCCTTCGACCGGGACAGGAACACGCTCGGCCACGACATGTACGGCGCCGAACTGGCCAAGAAGCTGCCCGCGATCGAAAGCGGCATCTTCGACGCCCTGAAGACGCACATCGACGAGCTTCAGGGTGTCGCCTCAGGGCTGAACGTCAACGCCCGCACCTACGAGGGGACGGAGCCACCCTCCGTCGAGCGCAGCTGATCTTCCGTGGGCTTCGACGGGTTCCTCGTACCCGACTTCGCCAAGCCGTACATCGGCTGGGTGGTCGGCATGGACTGGCCGGAAGGGGACGAGGCCGGCTGCTTCCGGTTGGCCGACGCGTGCGTGAGCGCCGCGTACCGGCTCGTCGAGGGCACGGACGCCGAGCAACCGGGAAGCGCAGCCAAAATCGGCGCCGACTGGGACGGGGAGGCCCACCTCGCCTTCGCCGCCCACGTCAACACGGTGGTCGGCGGTCAGGTCGCCACGGTGGTCAAACGACTCGTGGAGGCCGCTGTCGCGCTCAACGGCGTGGGAGTGCAGATCCAGTACGCCAAATACATGATCGAGATCACCGTCTGGCTGCTGATCGCGCAACTGGCGTATCTGCTGGGCGCGGCCCTGGCCAGTGGCGGGGCGAGTCTGGCGCTCATCCCACCACGTCTACAGATTGCCCGGATGACGGTCGCGCAGATCGCCAGGCAGTGCCTGCGCAACATGGCGCTGTTCGCCGGGATCATGGCCGGCATGGACATGGGCGTCCAGATCCTGCAGATGGTGAAGGGCCGCAGAGACGAATTCGACGTTCCCCAGCTCGTGATCTCGGCGCTGACCGGTGGTGCCATGGGCGCGCTCATGGGGCTGCTCTCCGGCGGGCTGAACCGGCTGGCCTCGCAGGCCCTGCGGGCCGGCCTGACCAGGGCCGAGATGTCCACGGCCGAGAAGCTGCTGGCCGCGGCCAGCTCGTCCCTGTACGGGCAGGCCGCGCAGTATGCCGTGACCGGCGGGATCACGACCGCGGGGACCTTGTTGGCCCAGGGGAACTTCAGCTGGGACGTGCTGGCGAAGGGCATCACGTCCAGTGCGCTTGGGGCGGACGGTCAGCACCTGGCCGGGTCCCTGCCCCATGGTGCCGACGCCTCGCCCTCGCCTCACCCGACCTCTCCGTCCGAACATCCTCCGTCCGAACATCCTCCGTCCGGCTCGGACGCCGGCCTCAAGCGCATACCCGGGCCCAACGCTGAAACGATCCTGGCGGCGGTGCAACACAACCAGGAGGCCATCAGGTCGACTGCTTGGAAGAAGGAGGGCCCCGACGCGCTGTTCTCACAGGCCGAATCTCCCGCGCCTCGTCTGGCTTCCAACACGGAGATGCCGCAGCCTGTCGCGTACCCCTCTGCGGGGTTGCGGCCTGATGGTTCGCCGACCTGGAAGCGGCTTGAGGCGTCGGCCGGGATGGACAAGCCCGAGCTCCATCCACCTCGTACCGTCGAGATCGGCGCCTTGGGCGAAACGGCCGTACACGACGTCAAGGTCCCGCGAGACTCGAGGGCGACGGCTCAGGCTGTGTCCGACGGCGTCCAAGGTGTCACCCCGCGGGAACGAGCTGCGATTCGCCACTGGCTGACGCAGGTGCTTTCCGACGGCAACCGCGAAACATGGACCGACCGCCTCCAAAGGGGCGTGGCGCTCGGCGTCGGTGGCGATGTCGTCTACCTCAAGCTGAGGCCGAGTGAGTTCAGGCACGTGGAGCACCCGAGCCTGGCGCCCGAGAAGCCGGTCGCCTTCGGCGGGGATGGTGTGGAAGGCAAGTCCTCGCGGGCCTCCTCCCTGGATCGGAGCGCGGGTCTGATGAGAGGGCTGTACCACTCGCCGGACGAGGCCGAGGCGAGCGCCCTGCCTCGTGCGGGCATCAGCAGTACGTTCCGCACGACCCACACGAATGGCATCGAGGTCATCAGCGGTCACAAGGCCGTTTCCCCGGTGCACGACTACTTCGCCGCGGGCATCTCCCTCGACATCTACCGCAATGGTGAAATGGTCACAGACACCGCGGCAGTCCCCGAACTGTCAGTGACCCTCCCTTTCCCTCGGCAGTTCACCCGGGAAGGGCCGCTTCTGCCCGCCGACCACCCACCGCCGCTTCCCCGCCACGAGGTTCCGATCGGAGCTGAGCACAAGTTCCGTGATCACGGAATCTCCGTCACCGGGATGGACGTCACGCCCCTTGTGCTGGAGGTGCAGCGTCGGGCGCTGTCGTCGGGTGTGCCCGCGGGTGAGGTGGTCAAGATCATTGAGCACCTCACGTCCACGGTGCTCAGCGAACAGGGAATGAAGAACCGTAGCCAGTCGATGCTGTCGAGCGGGGCCGCCTCCGAGGCGGTCCGGTACAAGAGCTCCCCGCTGCGATCAGCGGAGGACTCTGTCCAGATCACCAGCCGGATCACGCGGATCGAGCCTGTCGACGGAAGCGGGCGGCCACCGATCGAGACGATGTTCCGGGACGACATGGGACGGCGCGAGAGCGAGGGGACGATACATCGGCAGGGCGCGAGCCTCAACGTTCATGCGGGTGGCAAGATAGGTGTGCCCCTGGGGAGCGGGTCGGAGGTCGTCGCCCGGGCCATCGGCGGGTTCGGCTTCGGAACGGACCATGTGGCGGGCACCAACAGGGCACACGGCAACCACACCGTCTTGACCCAGGTCCGTGACGTCACCATGTACGACGCCCACATGGTGCTGCGGGTCGAGACCGAGAAGATGGGCACGTTCGAGGTCGGGGTGAAGGCCGAGCTGCTCATACCGGCTCGCGACGCGCCCCGGATGGAGCAGGACATCTTCGGGCACGATCTCCGGCCGCCCGGCGAATTCAACGCAATCCAGCGGAAACTCGCCGATCTCCACCGGGAGGTGGACGACGTACGTAGGGAGCTCGTGCGGAGCGAACCGGATGGTGAAGATCCGGCCAGGGGCGAGCATCCGGACGGTGGCTACGACCCGCACGTGCTGGAGCCTGAGACGCTCGCGGCCGGGCGGGGGACAGGACTGGGCAGCGGCGTCCGTGTCCACTCCGAGACGCTCCTCTCCACGGAGATCCGCCGGGCTGTCGACGAGGCACTGCCCGACCTCCCGCAAGGGATCAGGCGGCAGATCATGCGGGACATCGAAAGCCGCTTCGGGGGCGTGGCCCTGGAAGCCGACCTGACGCATGCTCTACACGGGATCAGGTACGAGAAGACGATCGGCGGCTACACCGTCGAGATCTTGGCCGAGGGCTCTCTCGGCCGGCGGCACGAGGTCGGCTCGACCGAAATGACGGTGAACGAGCGCAGGATCACGTCGCAGACCAACACCAGCCAGCGGGAGACCTCCGTCGCAGGCCGTGGGGAGGTGCGTGGTGTCGCGCGCGCCGAGGTGAACGACGGGTTGAAGGTCGACCCGGTGAACCTGGCTCTCACCGGGAGCGGCACGAAGGCGGAGAGTGTCGGCTTCTCCGCCGGTAACACGAGGTACGACCGCACGGAGACCAGTGGCGGCTTCACCATCACACGGGATCTCTCCTTCGACGTCAGGATGAGGACCTCGCGAAACGGCACAGAGGTGACGAACGCGTCGTGGGAGGTGCACGGCAGCAAGGCGGAGTTCCTCGTACCGTATGCCCACCTGCCGGAGGCGCCGGTGCTCGCGCAGGACGTCGCGCAGCTGGGACGTATCGAGTCGTCGACCGAGCCGCCCCGTGATGCATGGAGTCCTCGTGACGATGAGCTGTCCGCCATCGTCCGTCTGGGTGCCATGCCCGACCTGCCTCGGGCGGTGGCGGAGGCATATTCCAGGTGGGCGGGACTGCCGGCGCCTGCGGAGCGTCTGGACGTACCGCCGGTGTTCGAAACCGCCACTGACGTGATCAGGCTGGAAACCATGATCACATCTCACCCTGACGGCCTGCACTACACCGTCTCCGATCGAGGGGGATCGCGGCACGATGTGCACGTGAAGGCGCACGTGGCCGGGTTGGAGCACGTCAAGTCGGAGAACGGAGTAGAGCTCGAAAGCTACTCGAACAGTAATTCGAGGATGACGAACAGCGAGCGCAGCAGGCAGTCCCTGGGCGGGCACGCCCGTACCGGTCTGCGCGTCACCCTCGGCAGCGATGGGGAGTCGGCGGGTCACACGCGAGGAGACGAGGAGCCCGGCGGAACCAAGCGAAAGGTCGTGGCGCGAGCGGGTGTGCATGGCACCTCGAAGCGGATGGCGCAGGAAAGCTCCTATCTGGGCGGCAGCGACGTAGCCCGGGTTACTTACGCAGATGGGAGCACCTCGCACTGGTACCGCGCGGACCTGGTTCTGGAGGTGACACCGACCAGAACCAGCGGGGAAACGGTCGAACGGGGCCCGACCACGTACGTCCGGGTGCAGGAGATCATGGACCTCGTCCTTCCGGACGAGGTGGCACGCCGTCACGGACTGGACGGCCCGGAGGCGGTGGAGCCCGCCCAGCAGGCGGGGGACACGGCCCGCGCCTACGCCGCGCCCGAGGCGGCGATGAACACCGCCTCCGTTCAGCATCTCGACGCGCATGCCGTACTCCCGAAGATCGTCGAGATGCTCCGCGACGATGGCCTTCTCTTCCCGGAGCAGGAGTTCACGAACCACCCAGTGGCGGAGCACCTGCGAGGCCACTACGGCCAGGACGCGCTCGGTACGAAATTGGGGGAGCTTCGCGGAAACGGAGTGTCATCCTGGCTGTTCGTCACAGATGAACACGGCCGAGTCACCGAACGCGTGGGTATCCGGGTCACCGCCGAGCTCGGTGACGGAGTACACGTCGGTGAGCGTCCTGACACCGGCCTGATGCTCCGCAGCGAGCGCCTCGGTGGCGACTTGAGGGTGCGCGAAGTGGGCTCGGACCACGGCGCGGAGGTGCTCGCGCGCTACCTGCAGTCTTCGGACGGCGATCTCAGGGGAGGCGAAGCGGGGTACGCGAACCATCGCGACTCCCACACCGCGGACGCGCAGGGAACAGGTGTGAAAGAGATCAACCGTTACCAGACACGCGAAGCCCCGCAGGAGTTCAGGCATCCGGTCGCCTACGAGATCACGCTTGAGCGCGTCCCGGTCCGCCCTGTCCTGGAACCCATGCAGAGCGCGGCCCGCAGGATGGTGCTCAAGGTGGGCGAGGTGACCGGACACGACGGAGCCGGGAGGCTCTTCGACAGGCATGTCGGGGTCGTCTCGACGTCCAGAGCGGTCGCGAACGGCGGGCTCGGCGTGTTGGTGCCGGGACACCTCACCACGGAGGTGCCGCAGGGCACCCCGGTCGCGGCGCCTACGCCGGTCGTCGCCGCGGACCCGCGATGGGCGGAGACGGCAGGGCCCAACACCATGTCCACCACCCTGAGGGAGGGTGTCCCCAAGGGAGACGTCAGCCAGGTCGCGTTCCCGGCCGCCACACTGGTGGAGCAATGGGCGCCGATGGCCGCGGTACCGCCGAAGCTCCGGGCGGAGGTGCCCTCGCTGGCCGACCGGCCCAACGGATTCGAGCTCTCCAGCCCGGCCGGCATGTCCCTTGCCGAGGTCACCAAGGAAAGGACCATGCGCGCCCATCTGCAGCAGTTGCTCGCGCATGACTACGAGATTCCCGGGATCGGCAAGGTGGGGATCGACGTCAACGGGGCCCACGAGATCACCAGCGCGCTGGTCAAGCAACGCGTCTACGCGCAGACCATGACCACAAGCGGGCACGGCCAGGAGCGTGGCCGGGGCCAGGCGGTCCGAGGAGGCGCGTCCGCCGGATCGACCGATGGGAATCTGGGCTTCGGCGGCATCGGTGGCAGCACCAAGACGGCGGACGAAGCCGGATCGCGGAACGCCGACATCATCGAACGCAACTTCCTGGAGAAGCAGCACGAGAACACGTATCTCGAATTGGACATCTCCATCGTGCTCCATGGCAAGGGCACGCCTCTGGTGGTGGACGTTCCCGGCGGCCTCTACCTGAGGCTCACCCCTGAAGGGCTCGCCGAGTTCGACGCCGCGCATCCTGGGATGATCACGCGCTGAACCTCACCCGCGCCCACCTGACCGCCCTGCTCGACGTGCTGGGCGGCAGGTCAGCGCGATTACGGTACGACTGTGAGGCTGCGGTGCAAACCGGTGATGCGGAGCAGCCTGGTCATGTGCGGGCGCGGCGCCCGCAGGGCGAGCGCGACTCCCCGCGACCGGGCCTGGCGTTGGATGCCGACCAGGACCCCCAAGCCGGAGGCGTCGCAGAACGACACCGAGGACACGTCCACGACGAGCCGGCCGCCCTCGCAGGGCAGGGCGCGCAGCAGCCGCCGCCGGAGGGCTTCGCCGGTGAAGATGTCGATCTCGCCGGTCAGGTACACGATGGTGGTCACCGGACCGGCTCTGCCGGGACGAGCCGGCGAGAAAATGCGCATGGAAGCCTCCTGTCACAGCACGGAGAACACATGTGGGACGCCAGGCGGCCACCCAGGCCACGGGCCGGCGGCTAGCGACCGCGGGCGGCGTCGGGTGGGACGATCCGCAGGAGAGGCGTGCACGCCGATGCGCAGCGTGATGCGCCCGCGCCGCTGAGCGGGTCGTGAGCAGTGAGAAGCGCCGGCGGCATGATCGCCTGCCCGTCCAAGCCCCTCATGCACGGGGCCCCAAGTGTTCTATCGCCGTGGGCGACGCCGGCCCGCTGCCAACGCACAAGAAAGTCCTCGGTAGCCCGAGTCTACTCCGGTCCGTCCGCCGTGCACGGCTGGACCGGCGTCTGCGCAGGTCATGGCGTCGTGTTCGTTCTTGACCCGGCCCCGCCGGTGGTGGTGGGCCGCGACGCCGCGCGAGCCGCCGGGGTGGGCCGGCGGGTCAGCGCGGTCATGGCGAGCACGCCGAGGGCGCACGCGATGGGCACGGCCAGCCCCGCCCGCGCGGCCGGCCCCCACCCCGACTCCAGCGAGCCCAGCAGGACCGTCCCGGTGAGCGTGCCGCCGAGCACGCCCCCTGTCTCCTGTACGGTCCCCAGCACGCCCGCCGCCGCCCCGGCCAGCGCCGGCCGTACCCGGGCCAGCGCGGTGGAGAGCAGCGGCGGCATGAGCAGCCCCATCCCGCCGCCCGTCACGAGCAGCGCTCCGGCGACCTGCCACGCCACCGCCCCGCCCCCGGAGGCGGCGCCGGCGTGTCCGGCCACGGCGTGGTCGAGCAGGAGCAGCCCGAGCAGCAGCATGGCGGCTCCGGCCACGGGCAGCCGCGCCCCCAGGAGCCCGGCCATGGCCGCCCCCCGCGCGGAGGCGGCCAGGAACCCGCCGTTGAGCGCCGTGCACACCGCCCCGGCCGCCGCGGGCCCGAGCCCGAGCCCTTCCTGGAGGTACAGCGCCAGCACGAACGACAGCCCCGCCGAGCCGCCGAACAGCAGCGCCACCGCCACCAGCCCGCCCGCGAACCCCTTCTCCCGGAACACGCCGAGGTCCAGCAGCGGCTGCCGCCCGGCGGCGGCGAGACGGCGCTGCCGGTGCGCGAACGCCCAGAGCAGGGGAGCCGAGGCCGCCAGGCACAGCCACGTCCACGCCGGCCAGCCGTGCTCGCGCCCCTGAGCCAGCGGCAGGACGACCGCCACCAGCCCGGCGGCGACCAGTCCCGCCCCGGCCACGTCCAGCCCCCGCCCGGCGCCGGCCGTGGGCCCGTCCTCCGGTCGGACAGGGGGTGGAGAGGGGAGGACGCGCGCGGTCGCCACGAGCGCGGCCAGGCCCAGGGGCACGTTGACCAGGAAGCAGGCCCGCCAGCCCAGCCCCCACGGGTCCGCCGCGATCAGCAGCCCGCCGATCACCTGCCCGCTGACGCCCGCCAGCCCCACCGCCGTGCCGTACCAGCCGAAGGCCCTGGCCCGGTCCGCCCCCTGGTACAGGCCGCCGAGCAGGGCCAGTACCTGCGGGGCGAGCAGCGCCGCGGCCACCCCCTGTACGGCCCTGGCCTGCACCAGGACCCAGGCGGCCGGCGCGGCCCCGCACGCGGCCGAGGCGAGCGTGAACAGCGCCAGGCCCGCCGAGAAGACCCGGCGTGGCCCGTACAGGTCGCCGAGCCTGCCGGAGACGACCAGCCCGGCGGCGTACGCCAGCCCGTAGGCGGCGATCACGAGCTGGGCCTCGGAGCCGTCGGCGTGCAGCCCGGTCCTGATCGAGGGGACGGCCACGTTGGCGATGAAGAAGTCCAGCGTCGTCATGAAGACGGCGACCAGCACGACGGGCAGTGCCCACCAGCGGTTCGGGGCGGCGGCCATGAGGGTGGCTCCAGGGGAGGAAGGGACGGACGGTGCGGTGGGAGAACACCGCGCCCGTCCGGTCGGTTGACCTCACCCTGGCGGCGACCGGTTATGAACCCCTGCTGACCGGCTACGGGCGGCGTTACGGAAATCTCACGCCGGGTCCGCCCCGCGCACCTGCGTTCAGCCCGTGGCGACTTTGACGTTCTTCATCGTGAAGTGCGAGGTGACGTTCCTGATCCGCGGGATGGTCATGACATGCCGGCTGAGGAAGGCCTCGTAGGCGGCCAGGTCGGCGACGGCCACGCGGGCGAAGTAGTCGGGGCTGCCGAACAGCCGGCGCAGCTCGACGACCGCCTCGGCCCGCGCCAACGTCTGCTCGAAGTGCTCGACGGTCTCGGCGTCCTGGGTGTCGAGGGTGAGGTCGACCAGGACCTCGAACGAGCGGCCCACGGAGGCGGGGTCGATGACCGCCCGGTACCCGCGGATGACGCCCTCGGCCTCCAGCCGCTGCACGCGCCGCAGGCACGGCCCGGGGGTGAGCCCGACCCGCGTGGCCAGCTCGACGTTCGTCAGCCGTCCGTTCCGCTCCAGCTCGGCGATTATTGCTCTGTCCACCGCATCCATGTCTCGAACATTGCCGTAGCCGCTCGCGTGAGGGCAATACTCGCAACCACATGGCGAGGGTTCTGCGAGACCATAGAGGGGTGCAATCGAACGTTCGGCCCCATATCGCCACACTTGCGCTCATCTGCGCTCCGATCAACCGGAGGCAGCAGATCGTCGCAGGAGTGCGCGACTCCTTCTCCGCAGGACTGGGGATCTTCCCGCTCGGCATCGCCCTCGGCCTGCTGATCCTCCAGGCCGGCCTGCCCTGGTGGTTGACCCCCGCCCTGTCGCTGGCCGCGTTCGCCGGATCGCTCGAACTCCTGCTGGTGGGCATGATCGCGAGCGTCACGCCGCTCGCCGCCGTCGCGCTGACCGTTCTGGTGGTCAACTTCCGGCACGTCTTCTACGCCTTCTCCTTCCCCCTGCACCTGGTCAGGGGCCGGTTGGCGAAGGCGTACTCCATCTACGCGATGATCGACGAGGCCTACGCCATCAGCGCCTCGCTGCCCGCGGCGGAGCGCTCGGCGCCGCGGCTGCTGGCGATGCAGCTCTCCTCCCAGGCCTACTGGGTGGGCGGCGGGCTGGTCGGCGTCGCCATCGGCGCGGCGCTGCCCGCGCCGGTCAAGGGGCTGGAATTCGCGCTGTGCGCCCTGTTCACCGTGCTCACGCTGGACGCCTTCCGCTCCCGTCGTGAGATCGCCCCGGCACTGCTCGCGGGCGCCAGTGTGACCGTCGCCCTCATCGCCACTCCGGGCGCCGCCATGTTCACCGCGCTGCTGCTGTTCGTCGCCCTGCTGCTGGCCCGCCACGCGATCACCACCCGCCGCCCGGCGCAGGAGCCCGCCCGGCAGCCCGCCCAGGAGCCCACCCCGGAGACCGTCGATGCCTAGCATCTCCTATCTCATCGCCGTCCTGGCGATCGTCTTCACCATCACCTTCGCCCTGCGCGCCGTCCCCTTCGCCCTGCTGCGCACCTTGCACAGCTCCGCCGTCGTGCGGAACCTGGCCGTGTGGATGCCGGTGGGAATCCTCGCGATCCTCGCGGTGACCGCCCTGCACGGCACCGTCTCCGCCGAACCACGCGCGATGCCGTACGCGCTGCTCGCGGTCGCCGTCACCGCGGGCGTGCACCTCGCCTTCGGCCGCCGCACGATCCTGAGCGTCGGGATCGGCACCGCCGTCTACGTCGTCCTCGTCAACGCCTTCTGAATTCATGGTCATGTGCGTTGAGCCCCACCATCCTCGACCATAGGGTGGAGGATGCTCCGGAGCCGGACGCGGGCTGGTGGAGCGGACGAGGAGGCCTCATGCTCGCTGAGCCCGTCAGCTTTCCCGCAGTACACCACGAACGCACCCTGATGGACGTGGTGCGGCGATGACGGCCGACCTCGGGCCCGCGACGGACGCCCTCGCCGCGATCATCCGGAGCCTGCCCGGCGACCGGCTCTCCGCCCCGACGCCCTCCGGTGGCATCACCGTGGCCGAGCTGCTCGACCACATCGACGGTCTCTGCGTGGCGTTCACCGCCGCCGCCACCAAGACGCCCCTGGAGGACGGCGGCCGTGCCCGGACGCCCGACGCGTCGCGGCTGGGCGACGACTGGCGTGAGCGCATCCCGGCCCGCCTCGACGAGCTGGCCCGAGCGTGGCGGGCTCCGTCGGCGTGGAGCGGGACGGCGGAGGTCGGCGGCGGCCGGATGCCGGCCGAGGTCGCCGGGGCCGCCGCCGTCGACGAGGTCGTCATCCACGGCTGGGACGTGGCCGTGGCCACGGGGCAGCCCTACCCCGGCGAGGAGCCCGCACTGGAGGAGGCCCTGCGGGAGGCGTACGCGTGGGTGAGCGCCGTCGCCGCCGGATCTCCGCAGGGCAGTCCCGGCCTGTTCGGGCCGCCGGTGCCCGTGCCCGGCGACGCCCCGCTCATGCACCGGCTGCTCGGCCTCACCGGCCGCGACCCCGCCTGGACGCCGCCCGCCCCCTGACGAGGGGGACGGTCTCAACTCCCGAAAGTCATCCGGGAAGGGCCCCGGGCAGGCCGAGGAGGGCGGCGTGCTCAGGGCCGACGAACGAGGTGATCGCGGCGATGGCGTCACCGCGGACGGTCAGCACGTTCAACGACCACGCCCGGTGCGGCCCGGTGCCGCCGTGTCGCAGGTAGGAGGCCACGGCGGGCTGGCCGTTCGCGCTGGTCGTCAGGTGCCGCCACGAGCCGCAGCGGGTCAGCGGGACCTGGACGGCGAAGTCCATGACCGCCTCGACGCCCCGGTACCAGTGGGGGAGCGGCGGCATCGACCAGGTGACGTCCTCGGTGAGCAGCGCCGCCAGGGCCGCGGCGTCACCGCGTTCCATCGCGGCCGCGTACCCGGCGACCAGGTCGCGCAGCCGCGCGTCGCCGAGCTTGCGCACGGCCTGCCGCTGGCTCTGGGCCGGCACCCGGTCGGCGATGACCTTGCGGGCCCGGGCCAGCGCGGAGTTGACCGACGTGGTCGAGGTCCGCATCGTGGCGGCGATCTCGGCGGCGGACAGGCCCAGCACCTCGAACAGCAGCAGCGCCGCCCGCTGGTTGCCCGGCAGGTGCTGCAGGGCCGCGACGAACGCCAGCTCGACGGCCTCGCGCTGCTCGTAACGGGCGTCGGGACCTAGCGGGCCGTCGCCCAGTGCCGCGTCGGGGTAGGGGCCGAGCCAGGCCACGTCGTCACGCGGGGCGGCGTCCACGACGGTGTGGTCGCTGGAGGGGCCGAGGTCGACGGGCAGCGCCCGCCTGCCGCGCGCCTCGATCGTGTCCAGGCAGGCGCGGGTGGCGACGGCGTACAGCCAGGAGCGCAGCGAGCCGCGGGCCTCGAAACGGTGGAGCCCCCGCCAGGCGCGCAGCAGCGCCTCCTGAAGGGCGTCGTCGGCGTCGTGCGCGGAGCCGAGCATGCGGTAGCAGTGCGCGTGCAGCTCCCGGCGCAGCGGCTCCACGAGCCGGCCGAACGCGTCGCCGTCCCCCTGCCGGGCACATGTCAGGTCATCTGCGGAAACTTCGCTCACGAGCCACGATTCTGCCTCACCCATGGGAGCCCCCCCTGCGACGCGCCGCAGCACTCGTGGTGGCGGAAAGAAGTTCGGCGAATCGGCTCGCCGAATGTCGTCAACGGGCGTAGCCGTTCGTCCAGAGAGTGGGAACGGTGAGAGGCATCGGCCCGGAGCGAGGGGAGCGAGCGGATGAGCATCGTGATCACCGGCGTGAGGACCATCGGGGTTCCCGTGGCCGACCAGGACCGCGCCGTCGAGTTCTACGTGGGCCTGCTGGGCCTGGAGAAGCGCGTGGACGTCCCCCTGGGGCGGCTCGGCGGGCGCTGGATCGAGGTGGCGCCGCCGGGATCGGCGACGACGATCGCACTGGTCCCGGCGGGCGAGCGTACGAACACCGGGGTCGAGACCGGGATCCGTCTCACGACGGCGGACGCCGCGTCCCTCCACGAGGAGCTGGCCGCGCACGGTATCGCGGTCGGCGAGCTGCTGCGGTGGGAGGGCGTCCCTCCGATGTTCGCCTTCCGCGACGCGGACGGCAACGGCCTCGAGATCGTCCAGTGAACGGGAAAGGACCCACGATGGCGGACACCGGACGGCTCCATGACGAGCCGCAGGCGCTGGACCAGGAGTTCACCGCGACGCTGCGGAAGAGCCCGGCCAAGGGCGGCCACACCTACGTCGTCTGGCCCGACTCGGCCGGGTTCTTCGGGACCCGGGGTCTGGTGAAGGTACGGGCGACGATCGACGGTCACCCGTTCGAGAGCTCGTTCATGGCCATGGGCGGCGGCATTCACAAGCTGCCGGTCCGTGCCGAGGTCCGCCGCGCGATCGGGAAGGATGCGGGCGACACCGTCACCGTCCGCCTGCTGAGCCGTACCCGGTGACGACCTCAGCCGTCCAGACGCGGCAGGCCGGGGGCGAAGTCCGACGGGGCCGGGCGGCCCCGCAGGCGCCGCAGGGCGAGCAGGCCGCCGACGCCGGGGACGACGGCGCGCCACCGCGCTCCGGAGCCGGCGGCGGCCGGCGCCATCGAGACCGCGCCGATGACGACCAGGTACGACATGCCGTGCAGCGGCCCGCCGAACGTGGTGATCGCCTTGGCGTGGACGGTGAGCAGGTTGACCAGCAGCGTCGCCAGGGAGAGCGCCTCGACGCCGGACGCGAGACGCAGCACGCGCAGGTGCGCCGCGCTCATCCCGGCAGCGCCGGCCGGGGTCGCGCTCATCGGCCCGAGCCGGGGCGGACGATCATGATGATGACGACGACGGCCCACGCCAGGTTGTAGACACCGGCGAGCATGGACAGCGTGCGCAGCGCCCGGCCGTCGCCGGGGGCGCGGAGAGCCTCGCGCTGGCGCGGGTGGATCTGCGTGGCCAGCAGGCCGCCCGCGACGGCTGTGAGCAGCATGGACACGGTGATCCAGATCTCGCCCATCCGTCCCTGGAGGGTTGCCAGGGCGATCCCGACCAGGGGCACGATCAGCCCGAAGGCGGCGTAGCCCCCGGTGACGCGGTGCAGCGCGACGGCCACCGCGCGGTTGCGCACCTCTGGCTCCGCCCCCTCCGAGTCCGCCCCCACCGAGTCCGCCCCTCCGGTGCCCGCGGGGACGGCGACGGCGATCGGCGCGTACCGAGGGAACAGGCTCACGGCGACGGCCGACCCTCCGACGAAGACGATGCTCGCGAGCACGTGCACCGACAACAGGACATGTTCCATGGGCGTTCCTTCCAACCTTCAGCTTGTCTGAAGCTTAGCCGAAGCTTCAGACGCCCTGAAGGTCGGGAGTGGCGCGTCCGGGGTCGCCTCGCCCGGCCGTGACCGGCGCTGAGGCGGCGGGGCATGTACGGAGCCGACTGTCCGGCTCCGGGCTCGTGGCCTCAGGGGTTCTGGAAGGTCACTTCCGGGTTGGTGGCGGAGGGACCGTCCAGCAGGGGCTGGTGCTCGCTGTTGAGGTGCTGGTCGAAGAAGGCGCCCACGTACGCGGTGGTGATCTCGCCCGACCGCCGGCCCGACAGGGGCGCGGCAGGGTCGGTGATCCCGGCCTGGCCGCCCAGGATGGGCAGGTCGATGAAGGTGAAGTGGCCGGAGTCGGCCACGGTCAGCCAGCGCTTCCAGCCGTCCAGGCGTCGCCAGTCCCGCGGCCAGGTGGCGTCGGCGGAGCCGGGCGAGTGCTGGGCCTTGGTGCCGAGCATGAGGAACGGCCGTTCGCCGAGGCCGGAGACCGGGACCGGGGCGAAGAACGAGCCGTCCAGGTTCACCCCGGCGCTGACGCGCTGATCGGTGGCCATGACGCTCGCTGCGGCGTTGCCGCCGAGCGAGTGGCCGGCGGCGCCGATCCGGCGCGGGTCGATCATGCGCGAGCGCTTCCAGGCGGGCGCGGACCGTGCGGGGTGGGTCAGCCGGTCGATGACGAAGGACAGATCGGCGGCCCGGTTGACCGCGGCCTTGGCCATCAGTGCCTTCTCCGCCTCATCGGAGGGAGCCTTCTCCACCGTCTCGCATGCGACGCAGGTCAGAGTGCGGCCGCCGGGAAAGGTCGTGCCGAACGACTCGTAGGCGTGATCCACGAGGGCGACGACGTAGCCCTTGGAGGCGAGGTCTTCGGCGAGCGTGGTCAGGGTGGCGCGGCTGAGGGAGAATCCCGGGGAAAGCACCACCAGGGGGTGCCTGCCGCCGACGGGGCGGGCGCCCACGTGTGCGTTCGTGCTGACACCGGCGAGCTGCTCGGCCTTGAAGACGGTGTCCAGCTTCTGCCCTTTGAGGAGGAGACGAGCCTCGTCAACGGTCATGTACGGCGCGGCGCTCCCACCGGCGCGTGCCGGGTAGTACATCGACACCATCAACTCGCGTGCGCCGGCTGCGGGCATCCACGGGTCGCGGCGGCCGACGTCGACGAGATGCAGGGTGTCGCGCCCGACTTCGTACTGGCCCGTGGGGCGAGGGATCGCGAAGCGCACGTCGGAGGTCCCCGTGGAGGAGGCGGCGGCGGGCAGGGACGTCGAGGCGGCCGCCGCGGCCGACACCGGTAGGGCCAGTGCCAAGGCGAGGAGGAGGGCTGCGGGGTTGCGTCGAGTTCTGATCATGTGCAGCACTGTAGGAATGACGACGCCATGCCCGACATGCCCGAAAGGCCGGGTCGAGCCCTTACTTTCGTCAGGGTCAGGGTGGGCCGGGCAGCGGTGAGTGCGGTGGCGTGTCGGCGTCGGGTCACCACTGGGTGATGAGCGGCGTGTCCGGTTCGTGCTGCCGCCAGGCTTCGGTGAGCCGGGCGAGGCGGGTGGGGGCGGCGATGCCGCGCACGGTTGCGATCCTGCCGTTGGTGATGTCGAATGTCACGGCCCCGACGACCTGGTCGCCGGACACGAAGAGGATGGCGGGGGCGCCGTTGACGAGCGCGTAGTGGACGGCGGACGTGCCGCCGGCAAGTCGCCGTTTCGCGGGCGTGGGTTTGAAGCCGGCCCGGACGATGGCGGCGATGCGCTGCGGAGTGTCGTACCGCAGCAGCCTCTCGGTCAGGCCGGCGCCGTCGGAGATCGCGGTCGCGTCGTCGGTGAGCAGCTCCACCAGCCGTTCGGTGCGGCCCGAGGAGGCAGCGGCGAGGAATTCCTCGACGATCCTGCGGGCGGATGCGGGGTCGATCTCGCCGACGCCGCGGCGTGCGGCGGTGATGCGGCGCCGGGCCCGGTGGAGGTGCTGCTGGCTTGCGGACTCGGTGATGTCGAGGATCTCGGCGATCTCGGCGTGGCTGTAGGAGAACGCTTCGCGCAGGAGGTAGACGGCCCGTTCATGAGGTGACAGGCGCTCCATGAGAGTCAGCACGGCCAGGGAGACCGATTCGCGCTGCTCGAAAGTGCCGGCGGGGCCGAGCATCGGGTCGCCGTCGAGGAGAGGTTCGGGCAGCCAGGCGCCGACGGTGCGTTCGCGGCGAGCCTGTGCCGAGCGGAGCCGGTCGAGGCACAGGTTGGTGACGACCTTCGTCAGCCATGCTTCCGGCACCTTGATCCGCTGCCGGTCGGCGGCCTGCCAGTGCAGGAACGCATCCTGCACGGCGTCTTCGGCGTCGGCCGCCGAGCCCAGCAGCCGGTAGGCCAGTGAGGCCAGCCGGTTCCGGCTGGCCTCGAACCGACCGGTGTCGAAGCGATCAGTGGCGGTGGCGTCCACGCGGATCAACCCTGGGAGGCGGTCACGCGACCGCTTTCTCGGCGGGCGCGTCCGGCGTGAAGGCGGTCGCCTTCTCGGGGGACGCGTCCGGCGTGGCGGCCAGGCGGCGCCTGCGCTTGGGCAGGCCGAAGGTCGGGTGCGAGTTGGCCCACAGCGAGACCTTGAGGATGCCCGCCTTGATCCGCGCGGCCTTCCGGCCGCCCACATACTTCGGCCTTGCCTGCCCTTCGCCGTCGACCATCTGCAGGATCCCGTCCCGCCGCCCGAGGCTGATGTGGTTGTAGGAGTAGACCAGCTTGGTGTGTGGGACCTTGCGGCCGGTCAGACGTCCCACGATCGCGGCGATCGCCTGCCCGCCGGTGAAGCCGGCCGAGGCGCAGGACATCGGCAGCGGCCGGCCGTTGTCGCCGATGGCGTAGGCGCTGTCACCGGCGGCGTAGACGTTCGGGTGCGAGACCGACCGCATGGTGCGATCGACCACGATCTGCCCGTTCTCGGTGACCTCCAGCCCGCCGGCGGCGGCGATGGGGCCGACCGCGAACCCGGCCGTCCACACGGTTGCGTCGGACGCCAGGGCGGTGCCGTCGGCGCACAGCACCCGCGTCGCTTCGACGGCCTCGACGCTGGTGTGCTCCAGGACGGTGACGCCCAGCCGGTCGCAGGCCTGGCGCAGGTGGCCGCGGGCTGCGGCGGACAGCCGGGCGCCCAGCTCGCCGCGGGCGATCAGCCCGACCGACAGTCCGGGCCGGGCTTCGGCGATCTCGGTGGCGGTCTCGATGCCGGTCAACCCGTCGCCGACGACCAGCACATTCCCGCCTTCGCCCCGCCTGCCCCGCTTGTCCAGGCTGTCCAGGCGCTCGCGCAGGCGCAGCGCCGAGGGCCGGGCGGCGACATCGAAGGCGTGCTCCGCCACGCCGGGGACGCCCTGGTCGGCGCCGTGGCTGCCGAGCGCGTAGACAAGTGTGTCGTAGCCGAGCTCGCCGCCGCCGTCAGTGTCGGCCACGGCGACGACCTGGCGCTCGGGGTCGACGTCGGTGACACGGGCCACGCGCAGCCGTATCCCCGTGCCCGCGAAGACGTCGGCGAGCTTCTGAGCCTCGATCTCCCGGCCGGCCGCCAACTGGTGCAGCCGCAGCCGCTCGACGAAGTCCGGCACCGCGTTGACCACGGTGATCTCGGTGTCCGCCGGGGACAGCCGGCGGGCGAGGTTCCCGGCCACGTAGGCCCCGGCATAGCCGGCGCCGAGGACGACGATGCGGTGCTTCATGTGCTGCTCCTGTCGGTTCGCTTGCTCCCGGTGAGTTGAGCGGAACGGCGCCCCGATTGCTGACAGGAACTGCATGTGGCATGGGTCACAGAACGGGAGGAGTGCCGTCCGACGACGCTCGCGACGCCGAGGCGGCGTGGCGATTGTGGGGGCGCCTGGTGTCGACGTTGGACGTCAGCGTCCTGAGAAGGCTGGGTAGTCCTGCCACTGTTTCGGCGGGCAGGCCGGCGAGGGTCTCCTCCGCCAGGGCGCACCATAGCCGCTTGACCTCCTCGGTCAGGGCTCTGCCGCCGTCGGTGAGTTCGACGACGGTGGCGCGCTGGTCATCGGGGGCGGGGCTGCGCCGGATGTGACCGGCCGCTTCGAGCTTGCGGGCCATGAGTGTGACGCTGGGCCGCTCGACGCAGAGCGCCTCGCTGAGCTGGGCCTGGATCATCGGGCCGGTACGGGCGAGTTCGAGCAGGAGCGCCTCCTGGCCGGGGTGCAGCCCGAGGGGGGCCAGCAGTTCGGCGGCCCTTGCCCGGTGACGCAGGGTCAGCAGACGGATGGCCTGGTTGATGGTGTCGGCTTGGTCGAAGTCCACGGACGCTCCTCTTGACAAGTTCGTTAGGCGGATAACTATTATGCGGATAACGTTATTCGCATAACTAATCTTACGCAACCATCAGGAGCTGACATGACCGCGAAGGTCGCCGTCATCTACTACAGCGCGACGGGCACCGTGCACGCCCTCGCCCAGGCCGTTGCCGAAGGCGCCGCCTCGACCGGGGCCCAGGTGCGGTTGCGGCGGGTCGCCGAGCTGGCGCCCGACAGCGCGATCGACCAGAACCCGCAGTGGCGGCGGCACGCCGACGCGACCACGTCGATCACCCAGGCCACCGTCGAGGACCTCGCCTGGGCCGACGCGTTCGCGTTCGGGACGCCGACGCGGTTCGGCGCGCCGGCCGCGGAGCTCAAGCAGTTCATCGACCAGGCCGGCGGGCTGTGGCAGGAAGGCGGCCTGGCCGACAAGCCGGTGACGGCCTTCACCTCGGCGTACAACCGGCACGGCGGCAGCGAGGCCACGATCCTGTCGCTGGGCAACGTGTTCTACCACTGGGGCGCGCTGATCGTCCCGCCCGGGTTCACCGACCCCGCCGTGTACGCCGCCGGCGGCAACCCCTACGGCGTCTCCGCCGTGACCGGACCGACCGGAGACGACCTCAAGGGCGCGGCGCTGGACGCCGCCCGCTACCAGGGACAGCGGCTGGCCCGGACCGCGATCCGGCTGCTGGCGGGCAGCCACGTCACCGGCACCGACGGGGACGGGGACACCCGCGCGGCCGAGCCCGCGACCACCCTCCGGACCGCGTGAGCGGCGCCGTCACCTCGACCGAATCCCGCCCTCAGGAGACTTTTGTGACCTCGCGACTTTCCGCGTCCCCCGTGATCAGCGACCAGGCCGGAACACGTACCGGCCCCGAGTGGCTGATCCTGGCGCTGGTGTGCGCCTGCCAGTTCATGGTGATCCTGGACTCCTCCATCGTGAACGTCGCGCTGCCCTCGATCGACCGGGATCTCGGCTTCGCACCCGCCGGCCTGGCCTGGGTGGTGAACGGCTACCTGCTCACCTTCGCCGGCTTCATGCTGCTGGGCGGCCGAGCCGCCGACCTGTTCGGCCAGCGCCGTATCCTGACCGGCGGACTGGTGCTGTTCTGCGCCGCAAGCCTGGTCGCCGGCCTGGCGACCCTTCCCGACGTCCTGGTGGCCGCCCGCGTCGCACAAGGCGTGGGAGCCGCGTTGCTCGCCCCGGCGACGCTGGCCGTGATCAACACCAGCTTCACCGAGGGTCGCCGGCGCGCCCGCGCGTTCGGCGCGTGGTCGGCCGCGGGCGGTGTCGGCGGAATGGCCGGCGCCGTCGCGGGCGGCGCCCTCACCACCGGCCTGTCCTGGCGGTGGGTCTTCCTGATCAACGTGCCGATCGGCGTGGCACTGATCGCCGCGGCCATGAGGGCGCTGCCCGGCACCCGAACCGCCCGACGGGAAACCCTCGACATCGTCGGCGCGGTCACCGGCACGGCAGGGCTGGCCGCGCTGATCTACGGGATCATGCACAGCACCGACCACGGCTGGACGTCCGCGCCGGTCCTGGTGCCGGCCGTGGCCGGCTTGCTCCTGCTCGCCGTCTTCACCGTGGTGGAGGCACGTTTCGCCACCCACCCGATGATGCCCCTGCGGTTGCTACGCATCCGCGGGGTGGCCGTCGGCAACGTCATGCTGCTGCTGTTCGGCGGGACAGGCATCGCGATGTGGTACTTCACCTCGCTGTTCCTGCAGAACGTCCTCGGCTACGGCGCGCTTCAAGCCGGGCTCGGGCAGACCCCCGCAGCGGTGACGTTCATGGTGATCGCGCGATCGGCCGCCGCCCTGCTGCCACGCACCGGCGTACGGCCCCTGATCCTGGCCGGCAGCGCCTGCTTCCTGGCCGGGTTCGGCTGGCTCACCCAGGCCCAGACCGACAGCGGCTACCTCGTCGGCATCCTCGGACCCACCCTGCTCATCGCCACCGGCATCGGACTGACCTTCCCCACCCTCATGGCCGCCACCACCGCCGACGTACCCGACCGCGACGCGGGAGCCATCGGCGGCCTGGCCCAGACCGCCGGCCAGGCGGGCGGATCGCTGGGCCTGGCGGTGCTCGCCACCGCCGCCACCCAGACGGCGGCCGGCGGGAGCTCCCCGGTCGCCCTCGCCGCCGGCTACGACCGCGTCTTCCTCATCGCGGCCGGACTCGGACTGGCCATCGCAGCGACCAGCCTGCTGCTGCCACGGCGCCGGCCCATGGCACCCAACTGAACGAAGGCCCCTGTACCGGCTGGAGTCTCTCAACAATGAGAGCGGAGGTTCTGCTGGTCCAGCCAGGTGGAGATCGCTGCGGCGATCGTTGCAGGCTGGTCTTCGGTGGCGTGGTGACCGGCTGGACCGCAGTGTTCGATCTGGAGGCCGGCGATGTGGTCCTTGCACCAGGCGGCGACTTCCGGGGTGACGAGGAGGATTGGTGAGGAGTCGAAGGTGAGCAGGACTTTGGGGACGTCCTGGCTGGAGGCCAGCCAGGTGCCGTAGGCGTCGATCCGGGCGGTCACGTCGGCGGGGTCGCCGTCGATCGGCAGCGAGCGGGTCCAGTTCAGCAGCGGGCGACGGCTCGTTCGAGGCGATCGGACGCACGATCGTCTCGAAGAAGGCGAGACCGCGCACCCGATCGGGGTGCCTGGCCGCCCGGTCGAAGGCGAGCGAGCCGCCCCAGTCGTGGCCGACGAGCACGACGTCGTCCAGGCCGAGCTCGTCGAAGAACGCGTCGAGGTAGCGGGCGTGGTCGGCGAACCGGTAGTCGCCGAGGGCCTTGCCCGAGCGGCCCATGCCGATCAGGTCGGGCGCGATCAGCCGTCCCGCTCCGACCAGGGGCAGCACCTTGCGCCACATGTGTGAGGAGGAGGGATTGCCGTGCAGGAAGACGACGGTGGCTCCGCTGCCGTGGTCTTCGTAGTGAATCGTCGAGTCGAGGACGTCGATCGTGGGCATGAGGGGATTCCTTCTGGGATGAGAGTTCCGGGCGCAGGCTGGACCGGCGTTGGCCCTGCGGCCGTCGCCGGTCGCCGGGTGATCAGCTCTCGCGGGTCCAGGCGGGCGTGATCCGCTGCTCACGGAATCTCCAGCCCGCCGGCGTCCGCACCACGGTGCCCGTCATTCGCAGGCCGCCCGTGAAGTGGGGTGCTTGGCCGTCGCGGTAGTAGTGCACGAGCGAGTACGCCGAGGCAGCCGCCTGATCGCCGTCGACGTCCACCAGCAGGTCGGTGGTGATGTGCTGGGCTTGCTGCCCTTCGACCTCGCTCTGTCGCATGAAGCCGACGACCTTGTCGATGCCGCGGAGTTCGCCCCCGCGCGGCGAGTGCACCGCCACATCGTCGGTGAAGACGGTGCCCGCATCCTCCCATCGCTTCTCGTCGAGCAGCCGCGCGAAGCGGGAGAACAGGTCGGACTGGCCCAGGTCGACGCCCGCAAGTGGCACTACGCCGTGCTCGCCTCGTTGCAGGAGCACGGCCCGGGCAGCCAGGCGACGCTGAGCCGACGCACCGGCATCTACCGCAGCGACATGGTCGGCGTTCTCAACGAACTGGCCGAGCGCGGCCTCGTCGAGCGGATGCCGGATCCCGACGACCGCCGCCGCAACGTCATCACGATCACCGCCCAGCTGCTGGACCACCACACCCGGCAGGCAGCGCACCCCCCGACCTCCTGACCCGAGACCGACCCTCGGCTGGTTCGGCCGATCGTGGAGGGCCAGATCGGGCCCCACGTCAGGCCCGGCCCGGTCATCTCCGGCGGGCGCCCTGGTGGAGCAGGTCTGGCCCCACCGCGGAGATGGGCCCTGCACGGCGCGATCGAGTTCGGCAACAGGCTCCTCACCAGCGGCTATCAGGCACCCCCCGGTAGCTCACATCAGGAGGCGGGGATGCGGGACATCATGCGCTCCATGCCGTTGACCCAGTTGTCGTGCAACGCCTGGACGGCCGCGGCCCGGTCGCCGGTCATGAGCAGCTCGGCCACCCGGCAGTGCTCGGCGGCCTCGCGTTCGAGCGGCGTGTCGTCGCCCGCCAGCAGGTGGGCGTAGCGGCGCAGCCCCGCCTTGACGCTGGTGATGAGGTCGATCAGCCGCTCGTTGCGGCAGCCGCTGACGAGCAGGTCGTGCCACTCGTCGTCGTGGCGCTCTATCACGTGCTGCTCGGCGATCCGGTCGGGGAAGTCGCGGGCCAGCCGCAGCAGCTCGGGCGCGATCTCGCGCAGGTAGGCCGGGTCGGAGCGGTCGAGGGCCAGCGCCTCCAGCCCCGCCACGATCTCGCAGAGCTCCCTGAACTCCTTCCTGCTCATCGGGGCGAACCGGAATCCGCGCCCCTGGTTGCTCTCCAGGACGCCCTCGCCCGCCAACGTGATCAGCGCCTCGCGCAGGGGAGTGCGGCTGACGCCGAGCTCGGCCGCCAGGGCGACCTCGTTGATGTCGGTGCCCGCGGCGAAGTCTCCCCGGTCCAGCCTGCCCAGCAGTTCTTCGCGGATCTGCTCGCGTAGCGGTCGCCGGTCGATCGGCATGACGCTCCTTCGGTTTCGGCCGTGCCCATACTAGCCCTTGACGTGATTCAAAATACTGCACTATGAATTCTGAATACAAAACACAGGAGGGAGTGTCGAGTGGGTCTGACCCGGGTTCCGGGGCTGCTGTACGGCGGCGACTACAACCCCGAGCAGTGGCCTGAGGAGGTCTGGGCCGAGGACGTGCGCCTCATGGCCGAGGCCGGGGTCACCATGGTCACCGTGGCGGTCTTCGCCTGGTCGCGGCTGGAGCCCGAGCCGGGCGCGTACGACTTCGGCTGGCTCGACCGCGTGCTCGGCCTGCTGCACGAGCACGGCATCGCCGCCGACCTCGCCACCGCGACCGCCACCCCGCCGCCCTGGCTGGTGCGCCGCCATCCCGAGGTCATGCCGGTCGACGCCGCGGGCACCCGCCTGGAGTTCGGCTCCCGGCAGGGCTACTGCCCCAGCTCGCCGGTCTTCCGCGAGCACGCCGTACGGCTGGCGACCGCGATGGCCACCCGGTACGGCGATCACCCGGCGCTGGCCCTGTGGCACGTGGGCAACGAGTACGCCGACCACACCCTCGAATGCTTCTGCCCCGAGTCGGCCCGCCACTTCCGCGCCTGGCTCCAGGCCCGCTACGGCACGGTCGGCGGGCTCAACGCCGCCTGGGGCACGTCCTGCTGGGGCCAGCACTACACCGGCTTCGACCAGGTCGAGCCGCCCCGCAAGGCGCCAGGGCCGGTCAACCCCGCCCAGCTCCTCGACTGGCGGCGCTTCTGCAGCGACGCCCTGCTGGAGCTGTTCACCGCAGAGCGCGACGCGCTGCGCGCCGTCACCCCGGACGTGCCCGTCACCACGAACTTCATGAGCATCCTGCACGGCCTCGACTACTGGGCCTGGGCGGAGGCCGAGGACCTGGTGAGCGACGACGCCTACCCCGACCCGGCAGACCCGTCCTCGCACGTGGCGGTCGCGCTCAGCTACGACCTCATGCGCTCGCTCAAGCGGCGGCCCTGGCTGCTCATGGAGTCCGCGCCGTCGGCCGTGTCGTGGCGCGAGGTCAACGCGCCCAAGCCGCCCGGCGTGATGCGCCTGCACAGCCTGCAGGCCGTCGCCCACGGCGCCGACGGAGTGATGTTCTTCCAGTGGCGGCAGGCCAGGTACGGGCCGGAGAAGTTCCACTCGGCGCTGCTGCCGCACGGCGGCACCGCCACGCGCGGCTGGCGCGACACGCTGCGGCTCGGCGCGGACCTGCGGCGGCTCGCGGAGGTCGCGGGCGGCCACACCAGCGCCGACGTGGCGCTGGTGTTCGGCTGGGACAGCTGGTGGGGGCTGGAGGCGCCCGAGTCGATGCCCTCCGACCGGCTCAGGCTCAAGGACCTGCTGCTGTCCTGGTACGCGCCGCTGCACGCCCGTGGCATCGCCGTCGACCTGGCGCCGCCCGGCGCCGACCTGTCGGGCTACCGCGTGGTGATCGTGCCCAACCTCTACCTGTGCACCGCCGAGCAGGCCGAGGCGCTCGCCGCCGTGACGGGGGAGCTGGTCGTCGGCCCGTTCAGCGGAGTGGTGGACGAGGCCGACCAGGTGCACGACGGCGGCGCGCCCGGCCCGCTGCGCGACCTGCTGGGCGTCGCGGTCGAGGAGTTCTGGCCGCTGCCCGACGGCCTCACCCAGCCCCTGCGCCACGCCGGCGGCGGCACGGGCGCGGCCCGGACCTGGGCCGAGTGGCTGCGCCCCGACGAGGGCACGGCCGTGCTCGCCCGCTTCGAGGGCGGCGACCTGGACGGGCTGCCCGCGATCACCCGCAAGGGGAACGCCACCTACCTCGGCTGCCTGCCCGCCGACCTGACGCCCGTGCTGGACCGCGTGCTCGCCGGAGTCCCGGCGATCGCCGTGCCCGCCGGGGTGGAGGCGGTCCGGCGGGGCCGGCACCTCTTCCTGCTCAACCACACCACCCACGAGCAGCGGATCACCCTGCCGTACCCCGGCCGGGACCTGCTCACCGACACCGACCTGCGAGGCGACGCCGTCCTCGCCCCGCGCGACGCCGTCGTGCTCAGGATCGAAGGAGACACGTGACGCACCCGTACATCCCGAACGCCGAACCCGGCGTGCGGGCCGAGATGCTTGCCGCGATCGGCGCGGAGAGCATCGAGGAGTTCTACGCCGACATCCCCGCGGACCTGCGCCTGGACCGGCAGCTCGACCTGCCGGCGCCCTTCATGGCCGAGCCTGACCTGGTCCGCCACATGAACGGCCTGCTCGGCCGGACCACCGGCACCGACGAGGCGCTGAGCTTCCTCGGCCACGGCTGCTACCCGCACCACGTGCCCGCCGTCTGCGACGAGGTCAACTCCAGAAGCGAGTTCCTGACCGCGTACGCCGGCGAGCCGTACGAGGACCACGGCCGCTTCCAGGCCCTGTTCGAGTACGTCAGCATGATGGGCGAGCTGCTGGAGATGGACGTCGTCAACGTCCCCACCTACGACGGCTTCCAGGCGGCGGGCACCGCGCTGCGCATGGCCTGCCGCCACACCGGCCGCTCGAAGGTGCTGGTCAGCGAAGCCGTGGCCGCGGACAAGCTGAGCAAGCTGCGCGACTTCCTCGCCCCGGACATCGAGATCATGCCCGCCCCCGTGGGCGACGACGGTCAGATGGCCGTCCCCGCCTTCGACGGCTCGTACGCCGCGATCTACCTGGAGACGCCGAATGTGTACGGCGTCGTCGAGACGCGCGGCCGGGAGCTGGCCGACCTGGCCCACGCCCACGGCGCCCTGCTCGTCGTCGGCGCCGACCCGATCTCGCTGGGCGTGCTCGCCCCACCCGCCGCGTACGGCGCCGACATCGCCTGCGGCGACATCCAGTCGCTCGGCATGCACCAGAGCTTCGGCGGCGGCCACGCCGGCTACATCGCCACCCACGACCACGAGCCGCTGGTCGCCGAGTTCCCCTCCCGGCTGTTCGGCATCGCGCCGACGAAGGTGCCCGGCGAGTACGGCTTCGGCGACGTCTTCTACGACCGCACCTCCTTCGCCCACCGCGAGGAGGGCAAGGAGTGGGTGGGCACCGCCGCCGCCCTGTGGGGCATCACGGCCGGCGTCTACCTCGCGCTCATGGGCCCGCACGGCATGCGTGAGCTGGGGGAGACGATCCTCGCCCGCACCAGGTACGCGATGGACGCCCTGGCCCGGTCTGTTACCGTGCTGCATCCGGACGCGGTGCACTTCCGCGAGTTCGCCGTACAGGTGCCCTCCAGTGCCGCCCTGCTCGACCGGCTGCGCGAGCGCGGCATCTACGGCGGTGTGCCCCTCGACGACCGCACGGTGCTGGTCTGCGTGACCGAGCGCCATTCCATCGCCGACATCGACCGCCTCGCCGCCGAGATCGCCGAGATCGCCGCCCTCCAGGAGACGCTGTGAACACCGCGGAGCCCTTCGCCGAGCTGCCCGTCGCGCCGAAGCCGCCGCTGCGCCGCTTCCACCAGGCCCGCTGGGACGAGCCGATCATCTTCGAGCTGTCCAGGCCGGGCCGCCGCGGCATCGCCGTGCCCGAGCCCGGCGCCCCCCGCGTCGAGCTGCCGGAGTCGGTGCGCCGCGCCGAGCCGCCGAAGCTGCCCGAGCTGGCGCAGCCGCACGTGGTGCGCCACTACCTGCGCCTGTCCCAGGAGAACCTGGGCCACGACCTCAACATCGACATCGGCCAGGGCACCTGCACGATGAAGTACAGCCCCAAGGTCAACGACCGGTTCGCCGCCGCGGTCGCCGAGCTGCACCCGCTCCAGCACGAGGACACCGTGCAGGGCGTGCTGGAGATCTACTGGCGGATGGAGCGCATGCTGGCCGAGATCTCCGGCATGTCCCGGGTCTCGCTCCAGCCGGGCTCCGGCTCGGCCGCCATCTACGCGAACGTCGCCATGATCCGCGCCTACCACGCGGCCCGCGGCGAGACCCACCGCGACCAGGTCATCACCACGATGTTCTCCCACCCGTCGAACGCGGCGTGCGCCAAGACGGCCGGCTTCGAGGTCATCACCCTGATGCCGGACGCCGACGGCCTGCCGGACATCGAGGCGCTGCGCGCGGCCGTCGGGCCCCGCACCGCCGCCCTGATGATCACCAACCCGGAGGACACGGGCATCTTCAACCCGCGCATCCGGGAGTTCGTGGACCTCGTCCACGAGGTGGGCGGCCTGGCCTGCTACGACCAGGCCAACGCCAACGGCATCCTCGGCATCACCCGGGCCCGCGACGCCGGGTTCGACCTGTGCCACTTCAACCTGCACAAGACCTTCTCCACCCCGCACGCCTGCGGCGGGCCCGCGGCCGGGGCGTGCGGCGTGTCGGCCGACCTGGCGCCCTTCCTGCCCGGCCCGGTCGTCGTCTTCGACGGCTCGGCGTACAAGCTGGAGACCCCGGAACGTTCCATCGGCAAGGTGCGGCCGTTCCTCGGCGTCACCCAGAACATCGTGCGCGCCTACGCCTGGATCATGTCGCTCGGCGCGGAGGGCCTGCGCCAGGTGGCCGAGACGGCCGCGCTCAACAACAACTACCTGATGCGCAGGATCCTCGCCATCCCCGGCGCGTCGGCGCCCTGGGGCACGCGGCGCATCGAGCAGGCGCGCTACTCCTGGCAGGAGCTGTCGGAGGAGACCGGGGTCCACTCCGAGGAGATCGGCGTGCGGGCATCCGACTTCGGCGTGCACTACTGGACCAGCCACCACCCGTACCTGGTGCCCGAGCCGTTCACGCTGGAGCCCACCGAGTCGTACTCCAAGGAGGACCTCGACGAGTACGCCGCGATCCTGGCCCACGTGGCGGACGAGGCGCGCCGCGATCCCGAGCTGGTCAGGGGCGCGCCCTACAACCAGAGCGTGCACAAGATCGACCCGTCGCCGCTGGACGACCCCGAGGCGTGGGCGCCCACCTGGCGCGCCTACGTCCGCAAGCACCTGTCATGAGCGGAGGGGTGTCGGTGGGCCTGGTCGTCAACCCGGTCGCCGGGCTGGGCGGGGCGGCGGGCCTGAAGGGCAGCGACGGTGCCGAGGTGCAGCGCGCGGCCCTGGCCCGGGGCGCCACGCCGCGGGCGGGGGAGCGGGCGGCGCGGGCGGT